>NZ_JBEYHA010000028.1:0-69228 GCF_040635075.1 Nocardiopsis sp. NPDC007018 | reverse complement strand
AAGCTGGGCTCCACCGACCTCGTCCTGCGGATGATCGAGGCCGGGGTGGTCATGCGCGACTACACCCTGGAGAACCCGATCCGGGCGATCCGCGACTCGGCGCGAGCGGGCACCGCCCGTCAGTGGCCCAGGCGTCCGCGCCAGGTGGTGAGTGCGCGGGAGGTAGGCACGGCGCGGTCGGGGTGGACCGTGGCCACACCCCGGACCAGGGCGTCGGCGACGACCGCGGGCGCCGGTCCCCGGGGCGCAGCCGAGACGGCGCCCACCCCCTGAGCACGGCCGACGATCGCAGGCGCCGGTCCCCGGCGGGGTTCCCCGGAACCGTCCGACCCGCACCGTAGGGTGCGCGCATGGACACCTCCCGACTACGGCCGATGTTGGCCACCGAACACGCCGAGATCGTCGCCGACCTGCGTGAACTGACCCCCGAACAGTGGGACCGCACCTCCCTGTGCGACGAGTGGACCGTGCACGACGTCACCGCCCACCTCGGCGCGGGCATGACGACCGGCCAGCTCGCCTGGATCGCCTCCATCCTGCGCGCGGGCCTGCGCCCCGCCGTGCACAACCGCAGGCAGATCGCGCGCTTCGCCCGGGCCACTCCCGAAGAGACCCTGGCCCGGTTCGCCGCTCTGGGCTCCGAGGGGGGCGAGCCCGTCCGGCTGCCCACCGGCGACACCGCGCCCTGGCTCGGCGAGCTGGTCGTACACGGGCAGGACATCCGCCATCCGCTGGGGATCGGGCGCGAGCCCGCGCCCGAGGCCGTGGCCGCGGTGGCGCGCTTCTACGCCTCCCGCGACTTCGCGGTCAACAGCAGGTCCCAGGTGAAGGGTCTGCACCTGCGCGCCACCGACGCGGAGTTCACCGCCAACGACCCCGGGCTGCCCGTGGTGGAGGGGCCCCAGCTCGCGCTCGTCATGCTCATGGCGGGCAGACCCGCCTACCTGGACCGGGTGGAGGGCCCCGGCGTGCCCGAACTTCGGAGCAGACTGGCGGGCTGACGCGGCGCGCCTCCGGGTCCCCGAGGCGCGTCACCGGGCGGTCAGTCGTGGGCGGCCCAGTACGCGGGGAGCTCCGTCCCGAGTTCCTCGGCCGCCTGCATGGGCAGGGAGTGGGTGGTCCCGGGCCACACGGTGACGGGTTCCCTGCCCAGTTCCCGGGCCCGGTCCGCGGCCTCCTCCCCTCCCGCGAGGGAGCTGTCGCCGGCCAGGTCGATCCGGACCGGCATCCGCATCGAACGCCACTCCTCGTCGGTGAGGGTGCGCGGCACGAAGGTGGCCGAGGAGTGGTGGCGCGACCCCTCGTCGATCATCACCGACATCGGTGTGCGCTCGCGCACCTCCTCCACCGTGATCCCGCCGATCTCCGCCATACCCCGGTCCTTCCACGACTGCGGTACGGGGAGCAGCAGCAGCGAGGACCACAGGTAGGTGGAGGCGGGCATCCCGCGCACCACCATCACCGGCTCCAGCAGGGTCAGGGAGGCCACCCGGCCGGGGTGCTCCAGGGCGTGGACGGTGGCGACGGCCCCTCCGAAGGAGTGGCCCACCATGTGGACGCGGTCCAGCTCCAGCCCCGCGAGCACCTGCTCCACCCAGGCCCCCTGGTCGTCGAAGGAGCCGAACGGCACCGACTGCGTGGACATCCCGGCGTCGCCGATCGCGTCCATGGCGTACAGGGTGCGCTGGCCGATCCAGTGGACGAGATTCTCGCCCCACATCGGCGCCCCGGAGCTGATCCCGGGCACCAACATCACCGGAGCCGCGTCCCCGCCCCGGCTCCCCTCCTCGTCGGCCGCCCACTCGTAGACGCGCGCGGAGCCGTACTCGGTCATGACGTCGTGGGTCCGGGTCGGCGCGGGCAGGGTCGCCATCACGTCCTGGTAGGCGTCGAGGTAGGCCCCGTAGCCCTCCTGGCTGCGCCAGTGCCCCACGGTGGCCTCCGGCGCGAGGATCGCGACCGCCTTGTCGACGACCAGCCAGGCCACCAGCAGCGCTCCCAGAGCCAGGAGCACCTGGCGGCGCCGGGGACGGCGGCTTGTTCGATCACTCATGACCCCTCCGATAAATACGATCGTATTGACCCCGCGCCCCGAGTCTACACACATCTCAATACAGTCGTATTGACCCTGGGATAGACTGCGGCCATGAGCAGCGCGGACAGTGACCCGAGACGGACCGAGATCCTCCACGCCGTGTGGGGAGTGATCGCCCAGAGCGGTATGGGCGCGGTGTCCATGCGCAACGTCGCCGCGACCGCCGGGGTCTCCGTCGGACGCATCCAGTACTGGCTCCACAGCAAGGACGAACTCATCCGGGCCAGCCTCGTGGCGATGCTCGGCGGCGCGGAATGCCTCCACGCCGACGCCACCGAGGGGGTCGACGACCGCGAGGCGCTCTGGGAGCTGGTCGGCCATCCCATCCCGCGCGCGGAGACGGCGCGCGCCGGGGTGTCGGTCTTCCACCAGTACGTCGCCGCCGCGGTCCACCACCCCGCCCTGGCGGCACTGCTGGCCGAGGCCAAGGACGGCGAGGAGGCCGAGGCCACCCGGCTGCTGGCCCGGCTCGCCCCCGACCTCCCCGACCCGCGCGAGGCCGCCCGCGCCCTCATGGCCACCGCGGACGGCCTGTCACTGCGCGTCCTCATCGGCGGGCTGTCCTCGGCGGAGGCCGAACGGACCCTGGGCGACCAGCTCGACCGGCTCCTGGCCTGACGGCCCGAACGCAGCACCCCACCGACGCGTTCGCCCCGGTGAGCGGAGACACACACCAGGCCCCCGAACCCACTCACACGCGCGAAAAACCAGGCGAGACGGGACGTACCGTCGCCTAGTCTGGAAGCCGCTGCGGCGTTCCCGGAGGATGCACACCATTCGTCCCGGAATACCGCCGCGACCAGCGGGGTTGACCGTTCGTCGGCACAACCGACACCCCGCCCTTCCCCCTGATCCAGGCCATCTCGAGCGCGCAAGGAAGTACGTGAGCAGGCAACCCGACACACCCACCTCCGACGAGGTCGCGGACCCGCGCGCGACCCGACTCGTCATCCCGCTTCTCCTGGTCTCGGCCTTCGTCGTCATCCTCAACGAGACGATCATGGGTGTGGCCCTGCCCGAGCTCAACCGCGACCTCGGCATCACCGTGTCCACCGGACAGTGGCTGACCTCGGCCTTCATGCTCGTGATGGCCGTGATCATCCCCGTGACCGGGTTCCTGCTGCAACGGTTCCACCTGCGGCAGGTGTTCATCGCCGCGATGACGCTGTTCAGCATCGGCACCCTGATCTGCTTCCTGGCCCCGAACTTCGCCATCCTGCTGTTCGGCCGGATCGTGCAGGCCGGGGGCACCGCGATCATGATGCCGCTGCTCATGACGACGATCCTCAACACGGTCCCCGCCGACCGCCGGGGCCGTGTCATGGGCAACATCTCCATCGTCATGGCGGTGGCACCCGCGGTCGGACCGACCCTGTCCGGGCTGATCCTCAGCGTGCTGGACTGGCGATGGCTGTTCGGCCTGGTGCTCCCGATCGCGCTGCTCGCCCTCGGCCTGGGCGCGGCCTTCATCCGCAACGTCACCGAGCCGCGCGCCGCCCGCATCGACGTGCCCTCGGTCATCGTGTCCGCCTTCGCGTTCGGCGGACTGGTCTACGGCTTCTCCAGCCTGGGCAAGGCGGCCGACCCCGACGCCGCGATCCCGCCGTGGGCGGCCCTCGCGGTGGGCGCCGCCGCGCTCGTGGTGTTCGTGTGGCGCCAGATCAGGCTCCAGAACGAGGACCGCGCTCTGCTCGACCTGCGGGTGTTCCAGTCCCGCCAGTTCTCGGTGTCGATCGCGCTGGTGCTGGTGAGCTTCATGGCGCTGTTCGGCACGATCATTCTGCTGCCGCTGTACATGCAGAACGTGCTCGGACACGACACGCTCGCGACCGGCCTCACCCTGCTGCCCGGCGGACTGCTCATGGGTCTGCTGGCGCCGTTCGTCGGTCGGCTGTACGACCGCTTCGGGCCGCGCCCGCTGGTCACACCGGGTGCGGGCGTGGTCGCCCTGGTGCTGTGGGGCATGACCCTCTTCGGTACCGACACGCCCATCGGCTACGTGGTCGCCGCGCACATGGCGCTCAGTGCCGGGCTCGGGTTCATGTTCACCCCGCTGCTCACCGGTGCGCTGGGGTCCCTGCGACCTTCGCTGTACTCCTACGGCAGCGCCGTGGTGGGCACCGTGCAGCAGGTCGCGGGCGCCGCCGGGACGGCCGCGTTCATCGCGGTGATGTCGGCCGTGGCCGCGAGCCGGCTGGGTGACGGTGTGGAGGCGGTCGCCGCCGAGGCGGGCGGTATCCACGTGGCCTTCCTGTTGGGGGCGGCCATCGCCACACTGGCGTTCTTCGCGACCTTCCTGGTCCGACGCTCCGAGGCCGGTCAGGAACCCGAAGCGGTCCCGGCGCACTGAGACGCCGGAAACTGAGACGCCGGAAGGGGGCGGCGGTGGCCACCGCCGCCCCCTTCCCGTACGGGGGCCACCGCCCCGGACCCGCTCACTCCGAGAGCCTGAGCAGGCCCGCCCGGGTGCGACCGAAACCGCACGCCTCGTAGAAGGGCTCCAGCCGGGCTTCGTAGTCGACGTGGAGCCACTCGACTCCCAGACTCCGCAGATCCGCCACCAGAGCGGCCACGACCGCCCTCCCCACCCCGTGGCGCCGATGACTCCGGGCGACGGCGGTGTCCAGGAGGAACGCGTGCGCTCCCCCGTCCCACACCGCGTGCACGAACCCCACCGCCCTGCCCTCGTCCTCGGCCACCACCCAGGAGCGGCTGTGGCGCTCCAACCGCTCGGACCACGGCACCGGGGAGTCAGCGTGGCCGAACGCCTCGACGTGCAGGCGGGAGAGTTCATCGTCGTCTACCGGGCAGCGAACGTGGACGCGCATCCGAGCGACACTACTCCTCCACCTCGCGGTGGTCGAGGTCGGAGGTGCCACGGGAGCCGGTACCCGTCGACCCCGCAGGTCCCCTCGCGTACGAAGCCGCGCTCCCTGAGCGACCACCCGGTGGTCGCCCCCCGTGACCGGACCAGCGCAACGAGCGTGGGCCGATGTCCGGCCCGCGACGGCGGCTCGGATCGCGGACGGGGGTTCAGCGGAGCGCGGCTCCGCCGTCCACGTACAGCTCGTGCATGGTGATGTGCCGGGCCGCGTCGGAGACCAGGAAGCGCACGGCGGCGGCGACGTCCTCGGTCTGGCCGAGCCTCCCCAGGGGGATGCCGACCTTGAAGCGTTCGGGGTCACCGGTCACGAGCGCCTGGGTGTCGCCCGTCATCGCGCGCAGCATCGGGGTGTCGGTGGAACCGGGCGAGACCACGTTGCAGCGCACCCCCAGGGGCGCCAACTCCAGGCCCAGGGACTTGGTGAGCGCTACGGCCGCCGCCTTGGAGGCGGCGTAGGCGGCCATGCCGGACCGGGGCACCCCGGCGGCGTTGGAGGCGATCGTGACCAGGGTCCCCCGCCCACGGGGTCCCATCCGCCGGGCCACGGCCCGCCCCACGGCGAAGACACCGGTGGCGTTGACCGCGATCATCCGGTTCCAGTCCTGGTCCGTGCAGTCGGCGAGGGGTCCGGTGCTGAGGGTTCCGGCCGCGTTGACGACGGTGTCCACCGGCCCGAGCTCCGCCTCGACCTCATCGAAGAGGGACTCCACGCGGACGGTGTCGGTGACGTCGGCGACCAGGGTCCGGACGGTGTGCCCGTCATCCTCCACGGCCCGGACGGTCCCGGCGAGGCCGTCGCGGTCGACGTCGACCGCCGCGACCCGGGCGCCGCGCGCGGCCAGGTCGGCGGCGACCGCACGCCCGACGCCGCTGGCGGCTCCGGTGACGACCGCCACAGCACCGGTGATCCCGTTCATCCGCACTCCGTCCGCCATCGCCGTTCCCGCTGGGGTTCGCGGCAAGTCTCGGGGCGCCCGGGGGCCGGTGTCAACCGTCCAGCTGTACTCGGACACCACCCCTGTGACCCCACCCCGAGAACGCGTACCGCCGGAGGTGACCTAGCCTGGTTGCGGCCCGGGGACCCCGGACACCACCCCGCGACGAGCCCGAGGAACACCGTTGAGCATCACCGCCCTGACCGCCCGAGCCTTCCGCGTGGTGGCCGTCTTCGAGGCCTTCACCTGGGCCGGGCTCCTTGTCGGCATGTACGTCAAGTACCTCGGAAGCGGCAGTGAGCTGGGCGTCCAGATCTTCGGGCCGGTGCACGGCGGCGCGTTCATGGTGTACGTGGTGCTGACCCTGGCCGCCGCCTACCGGCTGCGCTGGGGCGTGTGGCCGACCCTGGTCGCCCTGGCCGCGTCAGTGCCTCCGCTGGGCACGCTGCCCGCCGACTGGTGGCTGCACCGGACCGGGCGCCTCACCGACCCCGCCGCCCGCACGGCCGTCCCGGACGGCGCCGGTGGCGCCGCGGAGGAGCCCGCCCGGGTCTCCTGACCCGCCACACCGGCCACGGGGCCCTCCCCTACCTCCGGGGACACTCTGATACCAGAGGAGAACCGGGTCCCCTCCTGTCCGGTACCGGACAACGGAAACTCCCAAGTGACCCTTTGCGTACCGCGAGTCCGCCATGTTCTGGTGAACGGGCACGTCACGGCTCCTACGCAGAAGGGACCCCCATGCCGTACCCACACGGCCCCGACCGACGCGCCGTCCTCCGGGGCGCCGCCGTCGCCTCCGGCACGGCGCTGGCCGGAGGCGCGTTCGGCGTCTCCACGGCGCACGCCTCCGTCGGAACCGGCGCCGCCGCCGAACCGGCGATGTACTTCCGCGCCGACTGGAACGCCCGGCCGCCCACCACCCCCGTCCAGGTCCTGGCCACACCGCCGAGCTTCGTGGTGGTGCACCACACCGCGACCCCCAACGCCACCGACCACTCCGAGGCGCACGCGCTGGCGCTGTCCAGGTCCATCCAGAACTTCCACATGGACAGCAACGGCTGGGCCGACGCGGGCCAGCAGTTCACCATCAGCCGCGGCGGCCACGTGATGGAGGGCCGGGACCGCGCCGTCCCCGCCGTCCGGGAGGGCAGCCACTGCGTGGGCGCCCACGTGGCGAACAACAACAGCACGTGCGTGGGGATCGAGAACGAGGGCACCTACATGGAGGAGGGGCCCACCCAGGCCCTGACCGACTCCCTGGTGGCCACCCTGGCCTGGCTGTGCGGTGCCTACGGCCTCAATCCGCATGAGGCGATCCTGGGACACCGGGACTTCAACGCCACTGCCTGCCCCGGCGACGTCCTCTACGCGATGCTCCCGGAACTGCGGGACGCCGTCACCGGCGTGCTGCTGGCGGCGGGGGCCCAGATCGGCACGCGCACGGTGCCCCGCGAGGACCGCCCCTCCTACCCGCCGGTCCCCCGGGACGAGCCCCGGCGCGCGTTCGAACACGGACCCGGCCGGGGTCCCGACGACATCACCCGCTGACCGCACCGTGAGGACGTCTCCCCGTTCGGCGTCACTCACCGGGTGAACCATCGTCAGGGGGCGGTGCCCGTTCCATGGGGCGCCGCCCCCTGACACGTGTCGGCCGCGCGCGGGCGCGGACCAGCCGACCGCCGCGCTGGTGGACTTCCTCCGGCCCTGCTGGTCTGGGGCGGGCGGAACGCCTGGATCGCGCCGGAACGCTCCCGGGAGCCGTGCCGGACCCGATGATGGACACGCGTGCGGACGGTGCGGCAGGGTGACCGGAGACGGTGCCCTCCGGCACCGGCGGCCACGAGGTTCAGGGAGTGCACGCATGTCCCAACAGGTCCAGGGTGTGATCTCGCGCGCGAAGGGCGCACCCGTCGAACTCACCACCGTCGTCGTCCCCGACCCCGGCCCCGGCGAGGCCGTGGTCCGGGTCCAGGCCTGCGGGGTCTGCCACACCGACCTGCACTACCGTGAGGGCGGCATCAACGACGAGTACCCCTTCCTCCTCGGCCACGAGGCCGCGGGGGTCGTCGAGTCCGTGGGCACCGGAGTCACCCACCTGGCACCCGGCGACTTCGTCGTCCTCAACTGGCGGGCGGTGTGCGGAGAGTGCCGCGCGTGTCGGCGCGGTCGGCCCCAGTACTGCTTCGACACCCACAACGCCGACCAGCGGATGACCCTGCTGGACGGCACCGAGCTCTCCCCCGCCCTGGGCATCGGCGCGTTCGCCGAGAAGACCCTGGTCGCCGCAGGTCAGTGCACCAAGGTCGACCCCGCCGCCTCCCCCGCCGCCGCGGGGCTGCTCGGGTGCGGGATCATGGCGGGCATCGGCGCCGCCGTCAACACCGGCGGGGTGACCCGGGGCGACTCGGTGGCGGTGATCGGCTGCGGGGGCGTGGGGAGCGCGGCCGTGGCCGGGGCCCGAATGGCCGGGGCAGCCCGGATCATCGCCGTCGACCTGGAGGAGCGCAAGCTGGAGTGGGCGCGCGGGTTCGGCGCGACCCACACCGTGAACGCCCGGGAGGCCGACCCGGTGGAGGCGATCCGCGAACTGACCGGCGGCTTCGGAGCGGACGTGGTGATCGACGCGGTCGGTCTTCCCCAGACCTACGAGCAGGCCTTCTACGCCCGCGACCTGGCCGGGACCGTGGTGCTCGTGGGGGTGCCCACTCCGGAGCAGCGCCTGGACCTGCCGCTCCTGGACCTGTTCGGTCGCGGCGGGGCCCTGAAGTCCAGCTGGTACGGGGACTGCCTGCCCTCCCGCGACTTCCCCATGCTGGTCGACCTGTACACCCAGGGCAGGCTGGACCTGGACGGGTTCGTCACCGAGGAGATCGGGCTCGGTGACGTCGAGGAGGCGTTCGCCCGCATGGAGCGCGGCGAGGTACTGCGATCGGTGGTGCGACTGTGAGTGACACGCGAGTGGAACACCTGACCACCTCCGGGGTCTTCACCCTGGACGGCGGCTCGTGGGAGGTGGACAACAACGTCTGGTTGGTGGGTGACGACGACGAGGTCGTGGTGGTGGACGCCCCGCACGACGCCGAGGCGATCGTCGCCGCGGTGGGCGGTCGCCGGGTGGTGGCGGTGCTGTGCACCCACGGCCACAACGACCACGTCAACGCTGCCCCGGCCGTGGCCGACGCGACCGGCGCCCCGATCCTGCTGCACCCCGGTGACCGCGTGCTGTGGGACATGACCCACCCGGACCGGGCGCCGGACGGCGACCTCGCCGACGGCCAGACGGTGCGGGTGGGCGGCACGGACCTGACCATCCTGCACACCCCGGGGCACGCGCCGGGGGCGGTGTGCCTGTACGCCCCGGAACTCGGTGTGCTGTTCAGCGGCGACACCCTGTTCCAGGGCGGGCCGGGGGCGACCGGGCGGTCCTTCTCGGACTTCCCGACCATCGTGGACTCGATCCGCACCCGCCTGCTGACCCTGCCCGAGGAGACGGTCGTCAACACCGGCCACGGCGGTTCCACGACCATCGGGGCGGAGGCCCCGCACCTCCAGGAGTGGGTGGACCGGGGGCACTGAGCACGTCCCGGGACCGGGGGCCTCAGTCAGGACGCGGAGGTCCGCTCCGTGCACACCTGTTCCGAGGGGGCGATCTCGTCCACGCTGAGCACCGCGATGACGATGAAGCAGTACTCCCGGCCCGGGTCGAGACCGCTGACCCGCGCCTGCCCGGAACCGGGTTCGGCGTCGGCGAGGTTGCCCGGCGTCTCCCCCACGACCCCGCCGACGACCTGGTGGGCGGCGGCAGGGTCGGAGTTGTCGGTCCAGCTCACCGTCACGGTGTGCCCGGCGTCGTCCAGGGTGACGCCGCCGGGCGCGGCGTCCTCGACCAGCCCCGCCGGGGGCGCCGTGTCGCCGGAGGCCTCTCCTCCGGTTCCGGAAGGTTCGGCCGTGTCGCCGGGGGTCCGCGCGGCCTCGGGTGAGGCGACGGCGTCCGGTCGGAGCTGGCGCAGGAGGTCGCCCCCGGCGCTCGGGCGCAGGATCGCGACCGCCCCCAGGGCGACGGCGACGAGGGCGATCGCGACGACGGTGACACCGATGAACAGCGGGCGCCGCGCGGCGGGCCCCTGAGGACGGGCACCGACCTCCTGGAGCCGCGGCGGCTCCGGCGGGGTCGGCGGGGTCGGCTCCCGGTGGGGTGTCCGTTCGGTCCCGGCCCCCTCCGGGGGCGCGGGGGGATCGTCGACCGCCCGCGCTGCGGGGGCGGAGGTCCCCGCCCAGCCGGGCAGGGCGGCCCAGGCGATCTCGGGATGGTCCGCCAGGAGGCTCGCCGCGGAGGCCGGAGCGGGACCGGCGTCGCCGGAGGGTCGCGAACCCGGCCCGTGGTCGCCCTCCGATGAGTGGGAGGCGGCCTGTGCGGCGTGCTCAGGGCCGGAAGGACCGCCGGAGTCGCCCTGGACGTCGCCGGGCGGGGTCGGTGTGGTCTCGCGTGCGGCGGGGGTGGTCACGGCGCCCGGTACCGTCGCGCCGGTGGCGTCGCCGGGACCGGCGACCGCGCCGGGCACACCCCACGGGTTGGCTGGCGCGGAGGGCACGGGCGGCGGCCCCTCGGCGGCGGAGGGCTCCGGGGCACGCTCCGAGTGCGCGGGGGACGCGGGGGCGTCGGGCTCCCGTCCCGCGTCCCCGGCGGCGGCCCGCTGGCCCGCACCACCCGGTACCGCGACCGCGCCGGGCACGCCCCAGGGGTTCGCGGCGGTGTCGGTCGTCTCGGGTTCCGGCCCGGCACCGGCGGGCGCACCCGCCGGCCCTCCGGGCTCCGAGGGCGCCCCCTCCCCCGCCCCGGCCCCTTCCCCGGCCAGGTCGCGGGCGAGCTCGGCCGCGCTCGGCCGACGGTCCGGGTCGCGGGACAGCACCCGGTCCAGGAGCGCCCGCAGCCGCCCCGGCAGGTCGGCGCGCGGCAATCGGGGTGGGCCCTCCGAAAGGGCCCTCTCCCGGTAGGCGAACGGGTCACCGACCTCGCCCGGCCCGCGCGCGAAGGGCGGATGCCCGGCGAGCAGAGCCCAGAGCACCGCGCCCAGCCGGTAGGTGTCGGAGGCGGGGGTCAGGGGGTGTCGGCCGCCCAACGCCTCCGGGGACGCGTACGCCACCGCGACGGGGTCCAGTCCGACGGGTTCCGCGCGGCCCTCCACCGGCAGGACACCGCCGACGTCCGCGAGTACGGCCCCGCCCGGGGCGCGCAGCACGTTGGCGGGCTCGACCCGGTGGTGCAGCAGCCCGCGTTCGTGCAGGGCGGCGAGCGCTTCCGCCACCGCGCGCCCCACGGCCAGGACCTCCGCGACCGGGAGCGGCCCCCGGTCCGCCATGGCGGACGCGTAGTCCCCCTCCGGGTGGAGGTCCATCGCGACGAAGGCCCGACCGGACGAGGTGCGCCCCCCGCCCACGGCCCGGACCAGCCCCGCGACCCCGGACAGCTCGACCAGTCGGTCCACCTCACCGGCGCCCGCGTCGTCGCGCATGACCTTCAGGGCGACCGGAGCCCCGTCGCCGTCGCGCCGCGCTCGGTAGACGGTCGAGGCCGCCCCCCGGTACAGGACTTCCGGGGAGTGGAACCCCGGTGCCAGCCTGTCGTGCCGTTCCTCGCCGCTCATCGGCGTCCTCTCCGTTGCCGGTCCCGCCCGGGAGCGTCACGCCACACCAGTGGCCGGGGGTCGAACCACCAGGTGAGTCTCCTGGCCCGGGGCCGTGACCCGCGCACCGCGCGCTGGTGGTCCCGCACGGCCCGCCCGGCCTCCCCTGCCACCCGGTCGTCGACGCCGACCCCGCCGCCGAAGCCGACGCTGTTCACCGCTCCGGCCAGGCGGTCGAGCCGGTCCGGCGGGGCGTCCGGAACCAGGGCGCGCGCGGCCGCCACGGTCTCGGTGACGGTGGCCCCGGCCTCCGGGACGGCCCCGGCCAGTCGGAGCGTGTCGCGCAGTTCACGCCAGGCCCCCAGGACCCGCGGGGCCGGGGGCCCCGAGTCCAGGCGTGCGGCGCGGCGCCCGAACCGGACCACGGGGACCGCCAGGACCAGGGCGAGCAGTCCGGCCGCGCCGGCCAGCACGAGGGGGACCGCACGCGACTCGTCGCTTCGGGTCCGCTCGGACTCCCCGTCCTCGGTGGCGGGGGACGCGTCCAGCTCTCCGGCCTCGGGTTCGTCCGCCTCCGGTCCGCTCTCGGGGGACTCGTCGGCACCGGCCTCGTCCCGCCCGCCGGGAGTGACGTGGTAGGGTACCCAGCCCACCCCGTCGAAGTACACCTCACCCCACGCGTAGGCGTCACCGGTGCGTACCTCGTACACGTCGCCGCCCAGGTCCGTCCCGGGCGCGAACCCCACCGCCACCCGGCTGGGCAGCCCGGCGGCCCGTGCCAGCAGGGCGAAGGCGCTCGCGAACTGTTCCGAGGTCCCCGAGCCGCCCCGGTCCCCGGGCGCGGCCAGGACCGCGTCGACGTGCGCGTAGCCGTGCCCGCCCGCGGACTCCGGATCGAAGGTGTGGGAGTCGCGCAGGTAGTCGGCGATGGCCCGGGCGCGGTGGTGGTAGTCGCCCTCGGCGGCGATCTCGGCGACGACCTCGTCGAGGATGGGCGGAGCTCCCGGAGGCAGCTCCCGGTAGAGCTCGTACACGTCGCCCACCGGCGGGGCCGATCCCGACAGGTCGACCCCCGACCAGTCCGCCACCGTGCCGACCACCTCGTAGTCGCGTCCGGCGACGGCGCCGTCCCTGGTGACGACGGTGCCGGTGAGGGCGTCGTAGCCGAGCGAGTCGAGATCGACCCGGCGCGGCGCGCCCACCACCGGTGCCCAACTGCCGGGCAGGTCGTCGCCCACGCTGACACGCGCGGTGACGTCGCCGTCCGCTCCGGGAGGCGGCGGGACCGGCGCGGGCAGGACCCGGTCGGCGTTGCGGTACCCGCTCTCGGGGAGCCAGGTGGTGCCGGTGAAGTCGGCGAGCGCCACCCAGCGCAGTTCGACGGGCTGGTCGGACTCGACGGTGAGCAGCGGCTGGTCCGGTTCGGCGGCCCATCCCGGGAGGTAGCTGAGCGGGTTCCGGGCCTGTTGCGGGTCCATCGGCGGGGCGAGCACGGCGCGCGGATCGCCGGGTTCGGCGGTCCAGCCCGAGAGCAGCACCGGCCCCGCGAACACCGCCAGTGTCGCGGTGAGGAGGCAGAGGAGACCGGTGACGGCCGCGTCGCGGACCGGGGAGGGGCCGGCGGGGCGTTGGTCCACCTGGATGCCCAGGGCCGGTGAACCCGTGTCGCCGCCCGTCGCCGTTGCCGACCGCGTGGTCATGACGAGGACCGCCGCAACGCCGATGAGGCCGATCGCGGCGAACCCGGGCGGGGCGACCGGACCGTTGAGCACGACGGCGCCCACGAGCAGCACCAGGCCCGGCAGCAGGGCCAGCCCTCGGCGTTCGGCCCGCCAGGCGAGGGCGGTGGCGGTGCCGGTGACCCAGGTCGCGAGCAGCGGAAGGGCGAGCGTGTCGACGGTGAGCGGGGTCGGCGCCGTGCTGGTGAGGATGCGCGCCCCCGAGTGCAGCAGCGCCTCACCCGCCCCGAGCAGAACACCGTCCCCCTCCCCCGGGACCCACGCGGCGGCGGCCACCACACCGGCCAGCGGCAGGGGGACACCGGTGAGCACCGCGCGGAGCGCGCTGTACCGGGCCCGCAGAAGGAGCGCGACCGCGACCGACACCGCGGAGCACACCGCCAGCACGGCCAGGAGGACACCGGAGGAGGCGTAGGAGGCGGAGACCACGACCCCGCCCGCCGCGGTGGACAGGACCAGGCCCGCGCGGGCCGGGAGCGTTCCCGGGAAGGAGGGGGCCGGGCGACCGGGTGGAGCGACCCCTTCTGGGGCGGGGGCGGTCATCGTGGCCATGGTGCCTCGTTCCAGCGATCCGCGAAGGACGCCGCGTCCGCCGCGGCGACGAGCCTGACGGAGTCGGGCGCGGGAGGCGGTACCCGCTGGCCGACGACCACGGCGACGAGGCTGGGGTAGCGGTCGGACAACTGGCCGAACAGACGCAGGTCCGTGGCGTCGGCGGTACCGCTGACCAGGATGGCCGTGTCGCCCTGGCTCCGGCCGCGGGCCAGGTGGAGGGCGTCGGCCAGGTCCGTTGCGGTGGTGGGAGCGGCCTCGGCGAGCAGGTCGAGCAGTGGGGGCAGACCACCCCCGCTGTCCCTGCCGCGTCCGCTGACCAACCGCAGTTCGCAGTGGAGCGAGGCCCGTACCCCGGTGGCCAACAGCGAGGCCGCGGCCCCGGCGACCTCGTCCAGCCGTTCGTCGGCACCGGACGCGGCCCGGTCGTCGACGATCACGCACAGGCGTGTCTGCGAGGTGTCGACGTACTCGCGTACGACGAGTCGGTCCAGGCGGGCGGAGCTGCGCCAGTGGACATGGCGCAGGTCGTCGCCCGGGGCGTAGTCGCGCAGGGTGTGGAAGGTGAGCGTGCCGGCCTTCGCTCCGTCGACCTCGCCGTCCGGGTCGGCGACGCTGCCGACCGGCACCGCCCTCAGGTACTGCCACGTGGGATGGACCCACACGTGGTCGGTGCCACCGTGGGTGCGGGTGCTCCGCGCCAGGCCGAGGGGGTCGGAGCGGCCCGCCCGCAGGGGGCCGAGCTCGATCAGGCCGCGCCGCAGGGGCTGGAGCCAGTAGTCCGACCCCCCGGAGCCGCCGCCCCGCAGCGGGGCCAGGGGCACGTCGTGTTCCCCGTCCGGGCCGACCACCCGTTCGCTGATCCGCACGCCCCGGCGGCCGGTGTTGCGCGCCCGCATGTGGACCCGCACGGAGCGTCCCGGAGTCGTGCGGGTCCCTCCGGGCAGTGAGCGGGTCGTGGTCACGGCGGCGGGTCGGCCCGCGAACAGGGTCGCCGCCGTCACCGCGAGGAGCGCGAGGGCACCGAGCAGGGCGAGTTCCTGGTAGTCGGACAGGATGCCCGCGGCGAGCAGTGACGCCCCCGCGACGGCCACCAGCCATCCCCTCGTGGTCGGCATCAGCGGGTCGCCGTCGCCCCCGGCTGTCCCGGTTGGGGGGCCGGGGTGGCCGACAGGATCTCGTCGAGCACGTCGACACCGGTGCGACCGCCCACGGATGCCTCCGGGGAGAGCACCAGTCGGTGCGCCCACACCGGTTGCGCCAGGGTCTTGACGTCCTCCGGGGTGACGTAGGGGCGCCCGGAGACCAGGGCGAGGGTCCGGGCCGTGTGCGCCATCGCGACGGTGGCCCGGGTGGACAGCCCGACGCTGAGCGCGGGGTGGTCGCGGGTCGACCGGGCCACGCGCAGCACGTACTCGTACACGGCGTCGTCGACGTGGGCACGACGGGCCGCCTGGCGCACGCGTTCCATCCGTTCGGCGTCGGTGTGGGCGGGCAGGGCGTCCGGCGAGGTGAGGCGGTCGCCGCGCATGATGGCCAGTTCGGCGGCGGGGTCGGCGTATCCCACGGTCAGCCGCATCAGGAACCGGTCCAGCTGGGCCTCGGGCAACCGGTAGGTGCCCGACATCTCCACGGGGTTCTGGGTGGCCACCACCAGGAAGGGCGCGGGGACCGTGTGGCGGACCCCGTCCACGGTGACGGCGCCCTCCTCCATGACCTCCAGCAGCGCGGACTGGGTTTTGGGGGAGGCGCGGTTGATCTCGTCGGCGATCACGACGTTGGCGAAGACCGGCCCGGGGTGGAACTCGAACTCCCGGGTGGCCTGGTTGAAGACGGTCACCCCGGTCACGTCCGAGGGCAGCAGGTCGGGGGTGAACTGCACCCGCCGCCAGACCCCGTCGACGGTGGAGGCGACGGCGCGGGCCAGGGTGGTCTTGCCGGTACCGGGGACGTCCTCCAACAGCAGGTGCCCCTGGGAGAGCAGGGCGACCAGGGAGAGCCGCACGACCTCGGACTTACCCAGGAGCGCCGACCCGACGGAGGAGGCCATCGCGTCGAAGGCGTCCGCATGGACCGCCGCCTCGTCCGTCGAGAGGGGCACGGAGGGAGCAGCGTGCAGGGTCACGGGGGTGTCCTTCGGGGTGCGGAAGACGGGTCAGGGAGTCTGGTCCGGGCCCGCGGGCTGTCGCTCCTGGGGGACGAGCGGGGTGTTCGGGTCCTGTGTCTGGGTCTGATGCCCGCGCTGCTCGTTGAGTTCGCGCTGGGTCTGGAAGGCTCCGTAGACCACGATCCCCGCCGCCAGGACGGCGGCGACGATCAGGCCGACGACGACGGAGGGCCACACGTGGTGGCGCTGGCGCCAGTAGCGGCTGGAACCGTACAGCAGGGCGGCACGCAGCTGCCGACGCCGCAGGGCGTCGGCCTGGAGGACGTAGCGCTCGGTGTGGGGGGTGGTCTGGAACGCTTCGGGGAGCGGGGTGGGGGCGGGGGGTTCGGGGCGCTCCCCCGGTCCGGGGGCCGGGGGCCGCTGGTGCGGCGGGGCCCCCGACACACCCTGGGTGCCGTAGGGGGAGCTCACTCGAACAGGTTGTCGAGGTAACGCTTGGTGTCCCGGTAGCCGTCCACCGTGCCGTCGACGGCGTCGATCATCTTGGAGAAGCCCCGGTTGGTCATCTCGAAGGCGCTGGTGAACTCGGCCGCCCTCGCCTGGAAGGCCTCGTTACCGCCCTCGAACCTGCTGACGGTCTCCTTGGCCTGGCCGTCGATCTCCTGCATGATCGCCTGGAAGAGCCCCAGGTAGTGGCGCTGGTCAGCGCTCAGTTCGTCGAGCTGGTCGATGTCGGCGCCGACCTCGTACTTGTTCACACTCATGACGTGTCCTCCCCCGCGTTGGTGACCCGTACCGTCTCGGTCGGCCGCTCAGATGTTCCGGCTCAGATAGCTGAGCTCGGACTGTGCCTGGGCGAAGTCCTCTTCGCTCTTGGCGTCGGTGGAGTTGATCCTCTCCTGGCCCAGATTGAGGTTCACCCCGTACTTGGTGCACCAGTCGGTGAGGGCCTTGAAGCCCGTCACGAGTTCGGCCTGCCCCTGACGGTAAGCGCCCAAGGCGCTGCCCTTGAGAGCCTGGCTGTCCTGGTCCAGGACCGCCATCAGCGAACGCATACGGTCGTTGAGGCCGCCGCCCTGCTCGTCGAGACGCGACCCGCCCTGCGACAGGGTGGTGGTCTCCTCCGTGCCGACGTTGTTCGTCATGTGTCCGTCCTTCTCCCCTCGAATCCCCCTGGCCCGTGCTCGACGCCGGTCTCAGGGGCGCTCGATCCGTGAGTTCGGGGGAGGTCCGTTCCCGGTCACAGATCACGACTCGAACCGGAAAATAGTGAAGGTCGCGACCACTGTCAACACGAAAGGGCGACAAAGGCGCCAAGTGACCGGAACAGGACAGGTTCTCATCCTCGGAGCCCTCGTCCGCGTCACACGGAGCACCGGCACCTTCCACGATGAGGACGATCGACGCTCCCTCCCCCGACGCCCGTTCCCGGGCCCCGGAAGCGACGAGAGGTGGACCATGACGGACTCAGAGGTAGCGGCCAACCCCGAGGCGGTGGAGGCGGCGGCACGGATCGCCGAACGGGTGAGCGGCGCCCTGGACGGGGTCACGCACGCCTTCGAGACGAGGGCGGAACTCCTCGACGAGGCTTCGGTGGAGGCCAGGATCAACGGCGCCTTCTCCGACTACTTCGTCGAACACAAGGAAGCCGTGCGGACGGTCGAGGAGAACGGAACGACCATCGCACGCAACGCGAGAGCGGCCGGCGAGCGCATATCCACGACCGACTTCGAGGCCGGGCTGGGCTTCCGTCACCCCACTCTCGACCCCCACGGATACGGCACCCATGACCACGACACCTCCCACATACTCCGGGAGATCAACCGCGAGGTGCCCCCTCCGGATCACCGCTTGCAGTGACCACTGTTTTCCCCACCGCTCGTGCTCCCCTCACTCCTCCCGCCCCCAGGCAACGAAGGAACGACGGACATGCGCCACACGTCGGCCGAATCCCCCAGCTCCCTCGAGTTCACCCCTCCCAACACCGATGTCGACACCGTCCGGCTGAGCGAGCTGTGCCGGGCCTCCTGGCATCTCGCGCTCCGAATCCTGGGTGACGCCGGCGCCGAACACACGGCGCTCACCGGAACGGCGAAGGAGTTCAGTGATCTCGTCAGCGAGGACATCAGTTCTGCCGCCTCCTACAACGAACAGGAGTGGCGCAGGGCCTGCATGGTGCTGACCTACGCGGCGGGCGTCGCCCGGCACTGGCTCGACGACGTCTACGACTTCCGTTCCGAACGCGCCGACCTCATCCGGGACTACGCGTCCCGCCTCGCGAACCTCGAAAGCCAGTATCCGCTGTTGTCCGGCTCCGACGGGGCCCTCAGCACCGCCGTGTTATCACAGATCCCTCGCTTCGACGCGGCGGCCCGCAACCTCCTCCACGACTTCGACCGGCGAGGGATCGAGCTCAAGGAGGCCCTGGTCGACACGGCGCGCGAACGCGCCGCCATGCTCGACGACGGACCCGAGCCGCACCACCTGAGGACCCTGGTGGAGGCGGGAGTCCTCGGTTGGGGGCGCGCACAACATCCTCGGTGTGACTGAGGACGTGCCGCTTCCCCTCTCCGAGAGGGAGGCCATGGTGATGGCCGGGGAAATGGACGAGTACCTGAACGGCGGGCGGGAACCGGACGAGCGCTTCCACGAGATCGCCGCCGCCCTCAGCGCCGTCGGTGCCAAGGCCGCGCTGCTCCAGACGGCCAACCAGGCACGTATCGGACAACCGTACGAGATGAGCAGGTTCGCCCCGCGGCTGAGCGAGGAGGAGATCGAGTTCCTCCGGACCTTCTACGGCGAGCTGGACGAGATGACGCCGAACGGTCTCGTGCACCTGATGCCCTGGTTGGAGGGGGACGAGGGGCCTGACTGGGGTTCGGCCGAGCGCGACGCCTTCGCGGCGGGAGTCGCCGACGGCCTGCTCACCCTCTCCGACGAGGGGGTCGGCGGCGGCCAGTACCTCCTGCCAGAGCGCGTGCGGGACTTCGCCAACGGACTCCCTGTGGAGGACTGGCGCGAACGCGGGCTGCTCGACAGCCGTGCCAAAGGCGTGCGCTCCCTGAACTGGCTGGCCGACGCCGAGGACTTCGCCCGGCTCCTCCAGCACTCCGATCCAGGCCTGCACGGCGGCACGGAGTTCTCCGCGAACGTCACCCTGAGCACGGGACACCACCTCGGCCACAACGACCTGGCGATCACGCAGGACCGGGAGGACGCCATCGGCTCCCTCCTGGAGGTCACCACCCGCAACGAGAGCGCCAACCACGCCGTTCTCACGGGCGGCATCGAGCATCCCGCCGCCCGCGTGGAGGACTCCCGCTACGCGTCCGAGCACATGCCCGACTTCGGGGAGAACCGGGACGCGCTCGCTGGCCTGTACTCCCACGATTGGCGCGACGACGGGGAGGCCGTCGCCGGTCTCACCGACTGGATCACGGAATTCGCCAAGGGGACACCGGGGCAGGCCCAGATGGCCGGCGACGCCACCGTCGGTCTGATGGAGACGCTGGCGGGAGAGGCGGACGACCGCCCCTTCCACGACACCCAACACCAGAGCGACACCAATTACCAACTCGCGGTCACCGAGGTCAATCCCGAAATCGCCGAAAGCCTGACCGGGATCTATCTGACCTATCTAGCGGACCTCACCTTGCACGCCGAATCGAGCGGCTACGACACCATCGAGTCCGGTCCGTCGAGCCTGCTGTTGCATGAGCCCTCCGACAAGGCCCTGTTCATCGATGACGCGACCAAGGAGCGATTCGTCCAACTTCTCATAGCCGACGTCGACAGCGCCGATTTCGTCACCTCCTCGATCGAGGCCCTGGAGATCGACATCATCAACGCCGCCCTCGACAGCCCTCACCCCGAAGCGCTCCGCAACGCCGGCAACACCACGGGGGGCATGCGGACGATCATCCACGACGCGATGATTCACGAGTTCGAGGACCGAACGGGGACCGCCAGGAAGCGGAGGACGAAGCGGCCGCTCGGTGGCAGGAGGGGTTCAACATCGGGGTCGCCCTGAACAACGCGACCCTCGGTTCCGTCCCGATCGCGGGCCCCGGACTGGCCTTCGTCGGGGAGAGCCTCCTCCGTCTCCACGAACATCCCGCCAAGGACGCCCACCTGGAACAGTGGCGGTCGGAGAACGAAGGCAACGAAGTGCCCGTGAAGGACATCGTGGACTACGGTCCACAGTCCATCCAACACGCCCAGAACCAACTCCTGAGAGTGATGCTGGACCGCGATCTGATCGATATCGAGACTCTCCAGGAGAGCGGCCTACTCAGATCCGAATTCGACGGCGAGAAGGAGGAGGCGGCCATCGAGGTGATCCGTCACATGGGAGACAGGAACGCCACGGGAAACTACGCCACGCTCGAAAACCTGCAAGAGGACGTCGGTCTGGAACTGGGCGAACCCGGCAAGAACCCCGTCAACGACTACTTCAATGGTGTGCGCAACTACTACGCTCCCGGAGCCAGAACGAACGGTTGAGAGAGGATCGGCCCTGTGCCCCCGCCTCTCACGCGTCGATCAGCCGCCGATGCGGACGGTGGAGACCGCCTCGTACACGCCCAGGGACCAGACGGCGGCCACGCACATCCCGGCGACCACCGCGATCTCCACACCGTTGAGCAGGCGGCGCAGCGAGGCCCGGGGGACGTCGGTCAGACGGATCGCGCTCAGCGCGGCCACCGCCACGCACGCCACCAGGGCCACGGCGGGCAGCGCCCCGGCCAGCGCGGGATGGGCCGTCGTGGCGGCCACCCCGGTCACGGCCAGGCCCAGCACACCGGTGAGGCGGACCGGCAGCACGTGGGACACCCGGTCGAACAGGCGGGACCGCATCAGCAGGGCGAGCGAGACCAGGGCGGCCAGAACCAGGTCGCGGCGCCCGTCACCAGTGAGGGCCAGCAGGCCCACGGAGAGCGTCGCGGCGACCGACACCCCCAGGATGGTGCCGGTCAGCATGCGGTCGCTGTTGGCCAGGCTCTCCTCGAAGCGCTGGTTGTCGGTCTGGCCCACCTGGCGCACCTCGTAGTCCAGCCCCGACAGGCCGCCCAGGGCCAGCGCCATCCGGGGCAGCACCCCGATGCCCAGGGCCAGCAGGACGGCGAGCAGGCGCACCGCCATGGGCCCGTCGGTGAACAGGCCGAGCCCCACCAGCAGCACCAGTGAAGCGGTGACCACGCTCAGCCCGGCCAGGTAGGGCAGCAGGCGGTGGGCCAGCGCCCAGCCGCCGACCGAGGCGGCCAGCGCCCCGAAGCAGGCGAACAGGACGGTCACGATGGGCGTGGGAGCCGTGGCGCCCACACCCAGGACGGCCAGCACGGTGGTCAGGGCGCCCCAGCCGCAGGCGGCGGCCTGCGCGGCGTGGGCCACACCGGGAAGGTCGCGGGAACCGGCCAGCCACACCGCTCCCAGCGCCGTCAGCAACCCGAGGACGGACACCGCGAGGTCCAGCGGCGAGGAGCGGACCAGGACCAGGGCGACCATGACCAGCAGCGGCCCCAGGGCGGCGAGGGACAGCCCGAAGCCGAGCGTGGTGGTGGGTTTCCACAGCCACGCGCGCTCGTCGACGCGGTCCTCCACCGTGCCGCGCACGTCGTCCACGAAGGACGGGCGGTCCGGCGCGGTCACCCGGTCCAGCAGGAGGACGTCGCCGTCGCGCACGCCCGCCTCCACGAGCGAGCCCTCGGAGGGGATCGGGGTGCCGTCCACGGCGACCAGGTTCCAGCGGGCGGACCGCAGGCCGTCGTCCGCCGGGGAGCACACGCGCACGACCTGCGGCATCAGCGCCGCCACGGACACCCCTCCCGGCAGGACGAGGTCGGCCCACCGATCCGGTCCGGTCACCGTGACCCGGCAGTATCCGCTCACCTGGGGCTCCCCGCGTTCGTCGTCGGTCGTGATCGGCGCGCGGCCGCCCGGGGGCGGGTGCGAACCGCAGACCCCGCGCGAGGATCTCACCGGGCCGTGGCCCGGTTGTCCACAGACCCGGTGACACCGGTTGTCCGGCACCGCCGGGGCGCGGGATCATCACGGTAGCAAGAGTGCGTTCCCGGCGTACCGGGCGCACGTGACAGGAGAGGTGCCAGTGACGACGACGCTGGTTCATCGGCCCGCCCGTACGGCGGTCCCGGACCCCGGCCGGACACCCCTGGTGATCGCGACCCCGCCGCAGCTACCGGAGAACCCCCCGGCGGCGAGTTCCTCGGCGATGATCATCATGCCGATCATCACCGGGTCGGGCTCGCTGATGATGACCATCACCCTGGGCAACCGGCCGCTGTTCGCGGTGGCCGGGGCCATGATCATGCTGGCCAGTGTCGCGGTCGGCATCGTCATGTTCGTCGCCCAGCGCAACGGGCCGCGCAAGCGCATCCGGGAACAGCGCGAACGCTACCTCGACTACCTGGACCACCTGCGCGAGACCGTGCGCGAGGTGGCGGGGCTCCAACGGGCCGCGGCGCTGTTCCGGCACCCGGAGCCGCACCTGCTGGAGGAGACCGCCCGGCTCACGGCGCGGCGGTGGGAGCGCCGCCCCGGCGACCCCGACTTCCTGGATCTGCGCGTCGGTGAGGGCACCCGGCCGCTGGCCCGGCGGCTGAACCTGAACATCGACCGCACCAATCCGCTGATCGTCTACGACCCGGTCTGCCAGGGCATCGCCGAACAGATCGTCGACCTGTACTCGGAGGTGGCCGAGCAGCCCCTGGTGCTGCGGCTGCGCGAGTGCGGCGTGGTCTCGGTGGTCGGCGACCGCGCCGCCGGACGCCAGGTGGCCCGTGCCCTGGCGGCCCAGCTGGTGACCTTCACCGCCGCCGAGGACGTCCGGCTCGGGGTGGTGCGCCACCAGCGGCTGACGTCGGAGTGGGACTGGGTGAAGTGGCTGCCCCACAACACCTTCGACGGCGCCCGGGACGGCCCGCTGCCCGCGAGGCTCGTGGCGGGGCACACCGTGGAGATGACCGAGCTGCTGACCGCCGAGATCGAGCAGCGCACCATCGACATGCAGCGCAGGCGGGGCGCTCCTCCCGGACCTGGTACGCAGCGGCTGGTGGTGCTCGTCGACGGCGAGTTCCAGGCGACCCTGTCCGGACTCGCGGCGGAACCGCCGGTGACCTCACTGGCCGACATCGGCATCCACCTGGTGTTCCTGGTGGGCGACCGACGGGAGGAGCCCGGCCACGTGGACACCCGGCTGTACGTGGGCGCCGACGGGACCCTGCGGGAGGACCGCGAGCGCGCGCCGCAGCGGCCGGGCGAGGACTTCGGGACGGACGACGACCCCCCGCTGGAGGGCTCCCTCGACCGGGTCGGCCCCGGACTGCTCACCACCCTGGCCCGGACCCTGGCACCACTGCGGCTGGCCGCCGGTGACAGCTCCGACACCATGCACGCCACGGTGGGGCTGCCCGAGATCCTCGGGGTGCCCGACGTCGCCCGGTTGGACACCGAGCGGGCCTGGCGGCCCCGGGGCACCGGCGACTTCCTGCGGGTGCCGATCGGCGTGGGACCGGAGGCCAACACCGTCCTGCTGGACCTCAAGGAGTCGGCGTTCGGCGGCATGGGACCGCACGGGCTGGTGGTGGGCGCCACCGGCTCGGGCAAGTCGGAGATGCTGCGCACGCTGGTGGCGTCGCTGGTGATCAACCACCCGCCCGACCAGCTCGCCCTGCTGTTGGTCGACTTCAAGGGCGGCGCGACCTTCGCCGACACCGACCGGCTCCCGCACAGCGCCGGGCTCATCACCAACCTGGCCGACGACGACGGTCTGGTGGAGCGCTTCCGCGAGGCCATGTTCGGCGAACTCAACCGGCGCCAGCAGGTACTCAAGGACGCCGGGAACCTGCCCAACCTGCACGCCTACGAGGCGGCGCGGGCCCGCAGGCCCGAACTGGAGCCGCTCCCGCACCTGCTGGTGATCATCGACGAGTTCTCCGAGCTGCTCACCGCGCACCCCGACTTCGCCGAACTGTTCGTGGCCATCGGCCGTATCGGCCGGTCCATCGGCGTGCACCTGCTGCTGGCCACCCAACGGCTGGAGTCGGGCAAGATCAAGGGGTTGGAGTCCCACCTGTCCTACCGGATCGGGCTGCGGACCTTCTCGGAGTCCGAGAGCCGCGAGGCGATCGGGGTGGGCGACGCCTACCACCTGCCGCCCGAGCCCGGTTCCGGCTACCTGAAGGTCGACACCACGGTGTTCGAGCGGTTCAAGGCGGCCATGGTCTCCCAGCCGTACGTGCCGCCCGCCCAGGAGGAGACCGAGGAGGTGCCCCAGGTCCTGCCGCTGATCTCCTTCAACGGGCTGGCGTCGCTGGTTCGGCCCGTGGAGCAGGCGGACTCGGACATGGACGCGGACGCACCGGAGGCGGACGCTCCCACCACGCTCCAGGTGGCGGTGGACCGGATCGTGGAGTCGGGGCGCGATCGCGTGCGCCCGGTCTGGGTGCCGCCGCTCCCCGACGTCCTCACCCTCGACCAGCTCCTGGAGCGGGTGGACGAGGTCCGGACGGGGTCGGACGGCGCCCCCGACGAACCCGCCCCCGAGGAGGTCCGGGCGATCATCGGCCTGGCCGACCTGCCCCGCGAGCAGCGCCAGTACGCGGCCGACCTCGACTTCACGGGTGGGGAGAGCAACGTCGTGGTGCTGGGCGGTCCGCAGTCCGGGAAGTCGACCCTGGCCAGAACCCTGATCGCCAGTCTGGCCTGGCGCTACCCGCCCGGCCGGGTGGCCGTGTACGCCATCGACTTCGGCGGGGGTTCCCTGGCGCCGTTCGCCGAACTGCCGCACGTGGCGGGTGTGGCGGGCCGCTCCGACCTGGAGCTGGCGCAGCGCATCCTGGCCGACGTGCGCGTCCAGCTGGACCGGCGGGAGAAGGTCTTCCGCCAGGCGAGGCTGGACTCCTCCGCCGCGCTGCGCCGGGCCCGGGCCGAGGGGCGCCTGCCCTCCGGTACCCACGGCGACGTCTTCCTGGTCATCGACGGCTGGGCGGGGCTGCGCGAGGCCTACCCGGACGTGGACGACGTCCTCACCGACATCGTCTCGCGCGGCCCGTCACTGGGTGTGCACACGGTGCTGACCAGCTCCGCCGCCAACCAGGTCCGGACGAAGTTGCAGTCGCTGTTCGGCGGCCGGTTCGAGCTGCGCCTGACCGACCCGTTCGACTCCCAGTTCGGCCGCAAGGTCGCCGAGCGTATGCCCAAGGACGTGCCGGGCCGGGGGTTGAGATCGGACGAGGCCTTCGTCCAGGTGCCGCTGCCGCGGCTGGACGGCGTGGCCGAGGACACCGACCTCGGGGACGGAGTGCGTGACGCGGTGGCCCGGCTCTCGGCCCGGTGGCCGGACCCGCCGGTGCGCCGGGTACGGGTGCTGCCCGCCCTCGTCCCGCTGACGGAGCTGCTCCCCCGGCATCAGGGCACGGATCTGGTGCTGGGCATGGCCGAGGGCGACCTGGGGCCCGCGCTGTACCGGCCCCGCGAGGACCCGCACCTGATGGTCTTCGGCGACCCGCAGAGCGGCAAGAGCACGCTGATCCGCTCCCTGGTCCGGCAGGTGATCGCGCGCCCGGCCAGCGAGGTGGGCGTGGTGATGGTCGACTACCGGCGCGCGCACCTGGGGCTGGTGCCCGAGGAGTACCTGCTGGCGTACAGCACGAGTCCCCAACAGACCCAGGGCGTGGCGGGTGAGCTGGCCGGGCTGGTGCGCGAGCGACTGCCGGGCCCGGACGTCACCCCCCGTCAGCTGCGTGAGCGCAGCTGGTGGGAGGGGTTGGACGTGTTCGTGTTCGTGGACGACCTGGACCTGGTGGCCGGGCGCAACAACCCGCTGGCACCGTTGGCGGACCTGCTCACGCAGGGCGCCGACCTGGGGCTGCACCTGGTCACGGCCCGGCGGACGGGCGGGGCGTCGAGATCGATGTACGAACCGGTCTCCCAGACCCTCACCGACATGGCCACACCGGGCGTGCTGTTCTCCGGCGACCGGATGGAGGGACGGCTCGCCAACGGGGTCGTCTCCCGCCGCCTCCCCCAGGGCCGGGCCCTGCTGGCGCGCCGGGGTCGCCCCGCCGAGCAGGTGCAGGTGGCCTGGACCGATCCGGTGGAGTGAGTTCGGCCCACGCCCCCTGGGGCCCGCCGATCGGCGGGCCCCGGGAGCAGCAGGGCGTGCCGGACGCCCGGGGCCCACTGGCACCGGGCCGCACCGGGTGTCGGGGCGCGTCACCGAGGGGGAGACAGGGACGCCCGGCTCCGGAAGCACCACGGGTGGTGGCGGCGCCGTCCGTGAAGGCGCCGCCGGGGCGTTCTGCTCCCCTGCCTCAGGGGGTCAGGCGCCGCAGTTGGTGTCCCTGACGGTGAGGGAGCGCTCCCCCACGGCGGCCGTGACGTCGATGCACACGTTCATGGCCTCGATCAGGACCGGACCCGCGCTCGCCCCGGTGCCGTCCCGCCACTGGGGAGCCCCTCCGTCGCTGCGGCGCAGGCCGATGTCGACGTAGGCGGAGTCGCTGTTCGCGACGACGATCGCGCAGTTGTAGCCGTAGGTCGGTTCGTAGAAGACGTAGACCTGGCCGCCGGGGTCGCCCGGGACCGACAGGGGCCACCCGTCGGCGTCCTGCGTGTACGCGGGCGCGTCGTCCCTCGGGTGGGCCGCCGTGCACTGGTCCGCGGGAGAGGCGCCCTGGGCCGCAGTGGAGGAGGTCAGCACCATCCCGGACGCCACCAGCGTGGCGGCGGCCGCCACCGCCGCCCAGCGCCCCCTCTTGTTCACGGTCCTCGGCACAGCCGTCCTCCCCGCCCGATCCGTTGACTCGTGCGACACCGCTACCACCTCTCACAGGCCGGGGTGCTCCGCGCGGAGCCGCCCTCCGTGGTCCCCGACCCCAGGGCGGTGACCGTGAACGAGAAGCACCGCTGGTCGACCCGGGTGAAGGTGTGGGACGCGGCCCCGGCCTCCACCGTGGTCTCGGAGCCGATCTCCACACCGTCGCCGTGCGGGGTGATCCGGTAGCCCTCGGCGTTCTCCGCCGCCGTCCAGGTGACGGTCACCGAGGTGCCCGACACGCTGTGCGCGACCCCTCCGGGGGTACCCACCTCGACCTCGGGCATGGTCACCGGGGGACCCGTGGCCGACTCACCGACGACACCGCCGTCGCCCCGTGAGGTGACGCTGAACGTGTAGGTGGCTCCCGGTACCAGCCCGGTGACCTCCAGGGCGGTTTCCCCGGTGGTGCGGTTGCTGGGGGCGGGGGCACCGTCGGCCGTGGCGGAGACGAGGTAGTCCGCCGCGTCGTCCGCGCCGGTCCAGGACACGGTGGCGGTCTCGTTGCCGGTGGCCTCCACGGTGACCGCGCCGGGGGAACCCGGTGCCTGCGCACCGGGCGTCACCTGCGGGGACTGGGCGGCGGGTCCGGTGCCGTGCGTGTTCGCGGCGCTCACCCGGAACCGGTAGGCCGTGCCGTTGTCCAGGCCGGTGACCACGGTGTGCAGCTCGGAACCGCCGACCGTGGTCTCACCGCCCTCCCAGGTGATCGTGTAGGACTCCACCGGCGCGTCCGGAGAGTAGGCCTCGGGCCAGCTGAGTTCGACGCTGGCGTCCCCGGCCTCCGCGGTGACGGGGGTGGGAGCCCCGGGCGGGCCCGTGGCGGGCGCGGTCTCGCCCCCTCCCTCGGAGGCGGGGGCGCCGGTCTCCTCCTCGGTGGGCCCGTCGCCGCCGCCCTCCTCCGGTCCGGGTCCGTCGGGCGTCCCGCCGGTCGGTCCGGTGGGCGGCGCGGGCGCCACGGGGTCGGGCGCGGTGGTGTCGCCGCGGATCTCGCCGGGGCCGGGCGGGGGGTCGTCGGTGTCCACCAGGGTGGCCTGACCGGACTCGTCCACCACGGCGGCGACGCCGGTCTCCGGGGAGTTGACGAACAGGCTGCCCTCGCGCGCCTGGAGTTCCAGCGCCCCCTCGGCTCCGGGCAGGGTGACGGTGTCCAGTTCACGGCCGTTGGGCGCGTAGGAGCGGACGAGGCCCTCCGCCTCGAAGGGCACGTAGACGCGTCCGGAGAAGGGGACGGCGACGCCGCCGCCGGGTCGGCCGACCGGGAACAGCGTGGTCTCGGCCGCGCCGTGGGGGTGCAGGAGCGTGACGATCTCGTCGTCCTCGGTCTTGGTGACGGCGGCCATCTCCCCACGTGTGCGGGCAGGCATGGCGGAGTCGCGCATGGGTGCGGGCATGGTGACCATCACGGGGTCGTCTCCCGAGCGCATGGCCACCACCTGGTCGCCGCCCCGGTCCACGGCCAGCGCGCCGTCGTCGAAGACGGTGACGCCGATGTCGGAGCCCGGTGAGGCGACGGCGACCGTCTGGGCGACGGCGGCCTCGCCCTCACTGACGGTGATCCCGACGGCGTGGCCCAGGGTGGGAGCGCCCACCCACAGGGTGTCGGAGTCGTCGAAGGCGCCGCCGACCAGGGGCCCCTCCAGGGTGAGGGAGGCCCCCGTGGCCTGGAGGGTGGCGGGGTCCACGGCCCGGATCTCACCGCCCGCGCGGTCGATGACCACGGCGCTCTGGCGTCCGAGCACCACGCCGAAGTCTCCGGAGCCCAGTTCGAGTCTGCCGGAGAAGCCGAGGTCGTTGAGGTCGACCGAGGTGACCTTGCCGGTGAGGGGGTCGGTGAGGATCAGGTAGTCGTCGCTCTGTTCGATCTCCACGGGCCCGTCGCCCGCCTCGGGCAGGGAGGCCACGAGGTCGATCTCGGCGTTGTTGCCGTTGATGCGGACGGCTTCGCTGGTGGCGGCGTTCCACAGCCAGGCCGCGCCGTCGGACATGTCGTCGGACCGGCCCAGGGCGCCGACCCCGAAGGCCGTGCTGACCAGGGCGGTGGCCATGAGGCTGAGCACGAGCCCCGAGGACCCGGCGCGGGTGCGCCGGGCGAGGGAGCCGAGCAGGCGTCGGGACCGGCCCCGCTCACGGGGGGTGGCGTCGGGGCTGGCCGTCCTACGGCTCACCATCCACGTACTCCTTCGGCTTCCGCGGACGTGTCCGGCCTCCCGTGGCGGAGGAGGTGGGACTGGGGGGGTCGCTGGGGGGTGCCCGGGGTGTCGGATTCCTGTACGAAACCAGACGGCGGGTGCGTCGTCAACGCACCGGGGGGCCGTCTGGTTTCGTCTTCTCCGATGCTCCGAACCCCCGGTCCGGTTCCGGATTCCGCCGGGGAATCCGGATCAGCGCCCGCCGCCCGGGTCAGCCGATCCGGAGGGCCGCGATGGTCTCCCCGTCCTCCACGCGTCCGGTCTTCTCGAAGCCCAGCGCCAGGTAGAACCCCTCTGGGCTGCCCTCTCCCGGTACCCAGGAGACGGTGACGCGGGTGAACCCCCGGCGCCGGGCCTCCTCGACGACGCCTTCGACCGCGCGGCGCCCGTAGCCGCGGCCCTGGTGTTCCTTGGCGATGTTGAGCCGCCACAGGTCGGCCCGGCAGTCGGGGTCCTCGTGTTCGGGGGCGAAGGTCGCCATGACGAAGCCGACCGCCTCGTCTCCGTCCATGAGCAGTCGGGGCCAGGCGGTGTCGCGCTGCGTGTAGGCCTGCGCCAGGGAGTACAGGACGGGGGCGACGAACTGCTCCTGCGCCTCGTGGACCTTGATGCGGTTCGCGGCCCCGAAGTTGTCGTCGGTGATCTCGACCAGGCGCGTCGTGGTGGTGTCGGGGGAGGTGGTGCCGGGGGAAGGTGTTTCGGTCATGAGAAGGCACCTTAGAGGGCGCGGCGCGGAGCCGCCACGGGTTTTCCGGGCGCGGGACACGGCACCGGCCTCCGTCCGCGCGCGGAGCCGGACCGTCCGTCACCCGGACTCACGGTGAGTGCGCGGTCGGCTCTTGCGGACCAGTAGTCTGCCGTCGCACGACAGACCGGGGCACAAGGGGAGATGATGGATCAGCCGGGATCGGGACCGTACCGGGGCGACGACGCCGACGGCGACGGCGGGGAGCCGGACGACCCGGCGCCCACGGAGGAGGAGGTCGCGCCCGCCGACCTCGTCCTGGAGCGGGAGCTGCCGGACCTGTTCGCCCGCGTGGCCGGGGTGTACGTGCGCCACCTGGGGGCCCTTCTGGTCGTGTCCGGGGTTCCGCTCGCGCCGCTGGTCCTGGCCGCCCAACTCCACGTGGTCTGGCCCGCGCGGGAGGGGGCCTATCTCGACGGGGCCCTGGAGAGCACCGCCGACCCGACCGGGGGCCCCGCGCTCGTCATCCTTGCAGGCCTGGCGGTGCTCGCGCTGCTGGTCGCGCCGATCCCGATCGGTGGATCGGTCCTGCTCGGCGGCGGAGCCCTGCTCGGTCGGCGGATCTCCGTGCGCGACGCCTGGCGGTGCGCCCTCCGCCGCTATCCGACCAGCCTGGCCTGGAGTCTGACGCTCCTCGCCGTGGTGGGCGCGGCGGCCGCGCTCGCGCTGCGGATGCTCTCGTGGGAGTGGCCCGTGCCGCTGGTCGCGACGGTGGTACTGCCCCCGACCCTGTTCGTGCTCACCCCGCTGTCGGTGGCGCTTCCGGCGGCCCTCCTGGAGGGGCGCGGCCCGGTCCGCGGACTGGTTCTCGCCTGGAGGGTGGGGCGGCACCGTTGGAGGACGCACATGGCGCTGGTGGGCGCGTCGCTGGGTGTCTCGGTGCTGTTCGGCCCGGTGCTGGAGCGCTCACTGCTGCGCTGGTCCGGTTGGTCCGAGGGCGACCTCGTCCTCGTCGGCGTCACCACGGCCGCGTCGGTGCTGGCGGCCCCGCTCTCGCTGCTGCTGATCTGCGCCCCGGCCGTCTACGCGGGCGTACCGGCGCACTGGTACATCACCCCGCCCGTGCTCGACCTCGCCCGGGTCGGGAGCTCGCTCCCCGCGGCCGACGCCGCGCGTTCCGGTGCGCCCCGGGCGTGGGCCCGACACCTGGTGACGGTGCCGTCCCTGGCCGTCCTCCTGGTGGTGCCCGCGCTGCTCGGTCCGGCCGCGCTGACCGCCAACCCCTTCGGGCTGCCCGAACTCACGACCTCGCCGCTCCCGACCGTGACCGGGGACGTCCAGACGGTGGAGATCGCCCCGACGGAGGAGGGGGCGCTGGTCGGGGCGGCCCACAGCAGCGTCCAGGTCGAACGGTGCGCCCCGGACTGCGAGGTCGTCGTCGACGCGTGGGGGGCCGACCGCGGTGCCGGGTTCTCGGTCGAGGACGGCCGTCTGCTGCGCACCCACTGGCGGACGTGGGCGCACGACAGGATTCTCACCCGGGACGAGGAGGTCCGTCACGAGGTGGGGCTCTACCTCGCCGTGTGCGAGGACGCCCTCGACTGCGACACGGACGCGGACGAGGTGTACCTGCGTCCGGTCGTCACCGACCTACGCCACGCGCGGTCGACGGTCGCGCCCCTGGCGTCCGGGGGTCTGGTCGTGGCCTCGTACACGGTTCCCGACGACCGGACCGACCCGGACGAGGCCTTCGACGGGGACGTCGGAGGCCTGCGCCTGCACGTGTGCGCGCGGGACACCTGCGCGGACCCGCGTGTCCTGGACCTGACCGAGGGAGGGGCCGCGCGGTTGGGGGTCAGCCACCTCGACGCCTCGGCCTCGCCCGGGGGAGGTTTCGCGGTGGCCGTGGCGGACGCCGCCTACGGCGCGCTGTCGCTCGTGACGTGCGCCGACGACGACTGCTCGGACCCCGAGGTGACCGAGCTGGTCGGCGACCGGTTCCGGACCGAGAACGAACACGACCTCACGGCGAGGTACGGCGCGCGGGTCGAGCACCGCTCCGACGGCTCCCCGGTGGTCGCCTACCGGGACGCGGTCAGCGGGGAGGCGCGGGTGGTGGACTGCCGCGACGCGGTGTGTTCGGAGTTCACGGACACGGCGGTGACCGGTCCGGGGTGGTCGCGCCCCGTACCGGGGCTGGCGGTCGACACCCGGGACCGGGTCCGGCTGCTGACCCCGGACCTGCGGAACGAGAGACTGGCCCTCGTCACCTGTCTGGACCGATCCTGCGCGGAGACGGACACCCGGCCGTTGGTCGACCTCGGGTTTCAGGAGGGGCCCGTGGTCACCGCCCTCGCCCTGGACTCGCGGGACCGGCCGCACATGGTCTGGGGTGTGGGGTGGTGGACGGAGGGCCACGGCCCGACCAACGCCACGTCCCGCTACCTCACCTGCGCCGACCCCGACTGCGGGACGTCGCCCGCCACGCCGTGATCGACGGCGAACAGACGCGGGGCGTCACACGCGCGCGCCGGGGTGGGATCGTCCAGCTCCGGTGCCCGCATGCCGTCGGGGGCGCACCCCTGGTACACGCCGACGTAGGCGCCGTCGTCGGCCCGGTAGGTGGTGAGGTAGTGCGTTCCGGCGGCCGTCTCGATCAGGAGGTCGTCTCCCACCCCGGGCCCGTAGGCCTGGACGGGGGCCCGGTACTGGCTGTGGGCGTCGCGGTCGAAGCCGTCCACGAACCAGAGCTGCCGTGCCCCGAAGAGGTCCGCCGGGGGGTCGGGGGCCTCCTCCCGGACCGTCTCGCCGGTGCGCGCGTCCAGCACCCGGGTCCTCTCGCCGTTCTGGACGTACACCAGACCCGGGTCGTCCACAGGGAACCGCGCCCGCCACTCGAACCCGGAGCGGGCGGAGACGGGTTCCTCCGCGTGGGTCCACAGCAGTTCGCCCGTGTCGGTGTCCACCGCGCCGACGTCGTCGACCAGGAGGCCTCCGTCCGGGCTGAGGGCCGCGTGATCCCGGCTGGCGAGCCCCTCGGGAAGCGGGACCTCGTCCGTGACCCGTCCGTCCGCCAGGTCCACCCGGCGGAGCAGACGGGGACCGTCGTCCTGGCTCGCGACCACGAACGCGGCGTCGTCGGTCAGGGTGCCCGATACGGGCTCACCGCCGAGGGGGACCGACCACTCCACCGCTCCGGTGGCCGCGTCGACCAGGTGGTGGGTTCCGGAGTCCCGCACGCCCTCCAATAGGACGTGGGTGTCGTTGGCGGGGGGTGTTCCCCGGAGGACGATCCCGGTGTCGGCGTCGACGTCCTCCCACTCCAGGGAGTCCGTTCCGGGGGTGAGGAGGTACGTCGTCCCCTCCCACTCACGGTTGTCCCCGGCGTGGACGACCAACCGCTCCCCCACCCACTGGGTCGCGTGGACCCGGAAGGCGCGCCCGGGGTCGACCTCCTCGGCCCAGAGCTCCTCCATGGTGGCCAGGTCGAACGCCCGGAAGCGCCCGTGCTCGTGGTAGTGGAGCACCCCGTCGCGGACCGTGGCTCCGGCGTTCACGTGTTCCTGGGGAACCAGGAGGTCGACCGGGTAGAGCCGGGCCAGCGGGGTCCGCACGAGCCCGTCCTCGGGCAGGTGCAGCACGTACTCCCCCTCCAGGGGCAGTGACCAGCGCAGCGCGCCCGGCGCACCGCAGTCGCCCGTGTCCGAACAGGTGACGAGCGTGTCCGGGCTGATCACGGTGGCCTCCTCCGCCACCGGCTCGCGTTCGGGCTCCTCGGTGGAGCACCCCGTGAGCAGGAGCGCCCCCGTCAGGCCGAAGGCGGTCAGGGCGCGGCGGCGGCGCCGGGCGCTCCCGACGGAGAAGGAAGGGCGAACCGGGGTGGACATGCGCGCATCGTAGCGAGTCGGACCGTCACCCCGGTAACGGGACGCGTCCGGTCGCTCACTATCCTGCCCGGGCACCGGACGTCACATCGGAGAGGGAGTCATGGAGTCGGACGACAGGCCGCCAGAGGGTTCGCTCGCAGCCGGGAACGCGCCCGCGGACTCACCGAAAGCGCCGCTCTCCGGGCCCGGCGACCGTGGTGGCCTGCGGTTGGTCAGGAGCGTGCCCGCCGCGTTCCCCGCGGTGGCCGCCGCCTACGTTCGTCGGCTGTGGCCCCTGTTGGTCGTGACCGCGGTGCCCCTGCTGCCCGCGGTCCTGGTGGGTGAGGCGGCGTCCCTGTGGGGCGCCGCTGACGCGGTGGTGGTCAACGGGGCCGTCGAGACGCGGGTCGACCCCGGTACCGGTCTCTGGGTGCTCCTGGGGCTGGCCCTCGTCACCGCTCTGGCCGTCGCTCCCGTGGCCCTGGGCGGAGTCGTGCTGGTCGCCGCGGGGGCGCTCCTGGGCCGCCGTGTCCCGGTCGGGGCCGCCTGGAGCCGGGCGCTCCGGCGCTATCCGACCGTCCTGGGGTGGCTCCTCCTCATGCTGGTGTGGGCGGCGGTCGTCCTGGGGCTGCTGTTCACCGGGTTGTTCGTCCTGGAGTTCACACCGTGGCCGGTCCTGGCGGTGGTGGTACCGCCTGCCGTGTACTCCCTGGCCGTCCTGACCGTGGCGCTCCCCGCCGCCCTGCTGGAGGGGCACGGGACCTTCCGTGCGGTGGCCGTCTCCTGGGCGATGGGGCGGCACCGGCGCGCGTCGCACGTGGTCTTCGTGGGTCTGGCCTTCGGCGGCGGCTACCTGGTGAACCGGGCCGAGGAGCGTCTGGCGACGTGGGCGGCGCACCTGCCCGTGGACCCCTACCCGGTCATGGTCGCGCTCGCCCTGTTCGGGGCCCTGCTGGCCCCCCTGTGGGCGTTGTTGGTGACCGTCCCCGCGACGCTGGACAGCACGGGGCGGCCGTGGACGGCCCACCGGGACCTGGACCTGGCGGCGGCGGACCGGGAACTGCCCGGGCACGTACCCGAGGAGGCCGCCCCTCGGGCCGTTCCACGCGGGCGCGCGCTCGCCGTCCCCGCGCTGCTGGCCCTGGCGGTACTCGTGCCGACGGCGCTCACACCGGTCGCCCTGTGGGCCACGGACACCCCCCGGGTGTTCACCAGCCCGGTGGAGGGCCTGACCAACCCCGAGGTCACCGTCGCCATGGCCGGGCGCGGCGACGGCGCCCTGGTCACGCACGCGGGCAGGACGGTGCTGGCGTCGGTCTGCGACCCCGACTGCGCCCCGGTCGGCGACGGCCTGTGGACCCGGGGTGCCGGGGCGGCTCCTGCCGGGGACGCCGGGTTCGTGTACACCAACTGGCGGGAGTACCGGCACGAGGACGACCAGAACGCGCCGCACGAGGACTCCGGCCTCTACCTGACGGAGTGCTCCGGGCCCGACGCCGTGGCGTGCTCGGAGGGCCGCCCCGGAACACCGCTGCGCCACTTCGGCGGTGACCACTACGACACCTACAGCGCGGTCGCGCCCCTGGACGGGGGGTGGGTCGTCGCCTCCTACGTGCGCCCCGACCCCCGCACCGACGAACTCCACGGTCTGGACGACGTGGGCGGATTGGCCGTGCACGTGTGCGAGGACACCGCGTGTTCCGCCCCGACCACCGTGGACGTGCCCGGCGAGATCCGCGTGGGGGGCTTCCTCGCGGACGGGACGCTCCTGGACGTGGCCGCCTCTCCCGAAGGCGGGTTCGCGGTCGCGGCCTACGACGGCGCCCACGGCGGGGTGACCCTGGTCCACTGCCCCGACACGTCGTGCGGCGAACCGGAGGTCACCGAGGTGGCCCCGGCCTCCCTGGTGAACGAGTACGAGGACCGTCTGCTGTCCCGGTTCGGCGCCCGTGTGGAGTACCGCCCCGACGGCACCCCGGTGGTCGCCTACCGGGTCGCCCAGGGCGGTGCCGCGCACGTGGTGGACTGTCACGACGCCGCCTGCGCCGAGTTCACCGACCGCGCGTTGACCGGGCCCGGCTGGGCCCGCCCCGTACCGGGGCTGGCGGTCGACTCCCGGGGCAACCCCCAGCTCGTCACCTTCGACATGGCCGATGAGCGGGTCGTACTCGTCTCCTGTCTGGACCCGGGGTGCGCCGAGACGGAGACGGTGCCCCTGCGCGACTTCACGGAGGAACCGGCGCTGACGGCGCTGACCCTGGACGAGGACGACCGCCCGCACCTGCTGTGGGCCCAGGCCGACCCCGCGAGCTGGTTGCGGGAGGACCGGGTCGTCTCCGAGTACGTGCGCTGTCTCGACCCCCTCTGCGGCGCGGCCCCCGGCAGCGCGGACGTCTCGCCCGGAGCCTGATCCCCGCTTCCCCGCGCGGTGTCAGAGTCCGTAGTCGACGGTGAACAGGCGGGGCGCCGCACACTCCGCCTCGGGGCTGGCCGCGTCCCAGGAGGGCGGCCGGACCCCGTCGGGCGCGCACCCCAGGAAGGCTCCGAGCACGTGGCCGTCCGCGTCCAGGTAGGTGGTGAGGTGCCGGGTTCCGGCGGCCAGTCCGTCGAGGACCACCGGGCGCTCCATCCCGGGTCCCCGCAGCTCGGTGGGGACCATATCCAGGGCCTCCTGCGCCCGGGCCGCGTCCTCCTCGGGCACGGCTCCGTCGTCCGCGCGCAGTTCCGGGGGCAGGGCCTCGGCGGGGTCCTGCCTCTGTCCGGTGAACGCGGGCAACAGGGCCTCGGTCTCGGCCGCGGCCTCGGTCCGCTCCGCCACCACCTCCCCGGTGCGCGCGTCGACGGTGCGGTAGCCGCCGCCCCGTGCGACGTGCAGGAGCGTGGCGCCGCCGTCCGTGGTCAGGGAGACGACCGATCCGGTCCCCTTCCTCTGCCAGAGCGTGCGGCCGGTGTCGGCCTCCACCGCGACGAGCCCGCGCGTGTCGCATCCGATCGCACGCCTTTCACACCGCCCGGTGTTGAACACCACCTCTCCGGTGTCGGTCGCCCACAGGTCGTAGGAGTCGCCTCCGGCTTCCTCCGGGCGTTCGAACACGAGGTCCTCCCGCCCGTCCACGACCCGGGCGACCCGGGAGGGCCCGTCCTCGGAGTCCTGCAGCGGTACCGCCAGGTACAGCGCGTTGTCGGCGGCGAGGTTCGTGTTGAGCAGACTTCCGGTGACCTCGTCGGACCACTCCACCGCACCGGTGGCGGCGTCGAGCATTAGGACGCGGCGCGGGCCGCGCGCACGGGTGTCCTCGTGATCCTCACCCACGGCCACGTGGGTGCCGTTGCCGCGGACCCAGACGTCGGCCAGGTCGTCCGGCACCTCCGTGCCCAGGTGTTCGACCCCGTCACCGGCGGACCGGAGCAGGTGGACGGTGGCGCCCTCCTCCCCGGGTCCTCGTGTCCGCACCACCACGGTCTCCCCCGCCGTGCCCACACTCGCGACCGGCTCGTCGAACGCCTCCGACCACAGTTCGGCACCGGTGTCGGCGGCCCTCGCGGTGACCCGGGAGTCGCCGTGGTAGTAGAGCGTCCCGTCCGCGGCCACGGCACCGGGAGCCCGCAGGCCCCGGTCCATCCACAGCTCCGGGGGCACCACCTCCGACGGCCACTCCGGTTCGCGGAACAGCCGGTGGTCGCCCTCCAGGGGCACCGACCAGCGCACCGCGCCCGCCTCACCGCAGTCACCGTTGTCCTCACACGTGACCAGGGCCTCCGGACTGATCACCGAGGGCGGGGGGCCGTCCGCCCCGTCCGTGGAGCAGGCGGAGAGCACGAGGGCGCTCACCAGCCCAAGGACGGGCAGGGCGGGGCGGCGCGGGGAAGAGGAGGGTGGTGACTGAACAGCGGTGGTCATGCGCGCATCGTAGCGGGCGGTGTCGGCGCCGCCCTGAGGGGACCTCACCGTCGTGCGAGGCGCCCGATCGCCCTGTGGCCCGGCTTGGAGAACCGGGCACGGACGCGGTGTCGCGGCTCCCGGTGGAACGGTCGCCCGGGTGTTAGCCTGAGCCCGCCCGGAGGCTCCCCGGCACACCACGGTTGACCTGCGCGGGGACGGATCGGGCGACGTTCCCGGACCAGTGACGGAGGTGGTGCGTGTGGCGCACCGGTACACACCACAGCGGGTGGTCGTGACGCCCCCGGGTTCGGCGCTCTTCCTGGTCGTGACGGTGCGCGACGGAGGGGAGGGTCCGATTCTCGACCTGCTGTCCGACATGGCGGGGCTGCGCCGGACCGTGGGGTTCCGTTCGCCCCGGGACGACCTGAGCTGCACCGTCGGCATCGGGTCGCGCCTGTGGGACCGCCTGTACGAGGGCGCGCGACCGGCGGGGCTGCACCCCTTCCGCGCCCTGGACGGGGCCCGGCACCGCGCGGTGTCCACACCGGGCGACCTGCTGTTCCACGTGCGCGCCGAACGCGCCGACCTGTGCTTCGAGCTGGCCCGCAGGGTCATGGAACGGCTGGAGGGGCACGCGGACCTGGTCGACGAGGTGCACGGCTTCCGCTTCTTCGACCAGCGTGACCTGCTCGGGTTCGTCGACGGCACCGAGAACCCCGAGGGGGCGCTGGCCGTGGCCTCCGTCCTGGTCGGCGACGAGGACCCGGAGTTCGCCGGGGGCAGCTACGTGATCGTGCAGAAGTACCTCCACGACCTGGGCGCGTGGAACGCGCTGACGGTGGAGGAGCAGGAACGGGTGATCGGCCGCCACAAGCTCAGCGACGTCGAGATCCCCGACGACGACAAGGCCCCCGACTCCCACCTGGCGCTGAACACGATCACCGGCCCGGACGGGCGGGAGCTGAAGATCGTCCGCGAGAACATGGCCTTCGGTTCGGTGGCCGAGGGGGCGTCGGGAACCTACTTCGTCGGCTACTCGCGGACCCCCGACGTCACCGAGCGCATGCTGCGGAACATGTTCCTGGGTGACCCTCCCGGGAACCACGACCGCATCCTGGACGTGTCCACGGCGGTGACGGGCGGCCTGTTCCACGTGCCCACCGAGGAGTTCCTGGAGGCCCCTCCCCGGGCCCGCGACTTCGGCGACAGCGGCGGGTGAGCGGGGCACACCGGGGCGACACGCCCATCCGGTGACGCCACGCGCGCCTCCCCGCACGCGGCGCGCACGGACGCCAGACTCTGTGTCACTCCGTGTCGTGGTGCGACCACGTCTGGTTGTGGCGTCCCCCGTCGACACGGTTCGTGGCGCGTGACGACGGTCCGCGCCGACCGGAGATCGGAGCGCATGTGCAAGCCCAGTGGCCGGGTGTGGGGGCCCTCGTGAACAAGTGGAACGCCACCCGCAGGTCCCGTATCGAGCAGGAGCGGGAGGAGACCAGGGAGAGGGCCCGGGAGAGCGCCGGGGAGCCCCCGGCGGCGGACGGGCCCGCGGACGCCGACGACGGCACCCGCGCGGGCGACCTGCTCCGCGTGGCGGCCGACGTCTCCTGGCGCGTCCTGGTGATCGGCGTGGTGGCGGGCCTGCTGATCTTCGCCCTGACCCGCGTGTCGGTGGTCACGCTCCCCCTGATCATCGCGGTCTTCCTCACCGCGCTGCTGATGCCCCTGGCCAACTGGCTGCGCCGCCCCAACCCGATCAGGCGGCGCGGGTTCGGACGGGGGTCGTCCACGGCCATCACCATGCTGGTCGCGCTGGCGGTCTACAGCGGAGCGGTCACCCTCATCGTGACCCCCGCGATCGCGAGCTTCGACGACCTGGTGGAGAGCGTCAACAGCGCCGTCTCCCAGCTCCAGGCCATGGCCCTGCCGTTCGGTCTGGACCCGGCCCTGCTCACCGACGCGATCGACAGCGCCTGGGAACAGGTGCAGTCGCTGATCACCGAGAACAGCAACCAGATCCTGAGCGGCGCCTGGACGGCGACCACCGCCGTGACCCGCGTGGTGCTCGGTATCGTGCTGATCCTGGTGCTGACCATCTACTTCGTGCACTCCGGCGACAAGCTCATGGACTGGATCGCGAGCCTGCTGCCGGTGCGCTCCCGCCCGGTCCTGCGCCATTCGGCGCGCGTCTCCTACGAGGTGATGGGCAACTACGTGCGCGGGGTGGCGCTGGTGGGCGTGATCGACGCGATCGGCATCGGTATCGCCCTGCTGTTGCTCATCGACACGAGCCTGGCCATCCCGCTGATCGTGCTCACGTTCGTGGGCGCGTTCCTGCCCATCATCGGCGCCTTCCTGAGCGGACTGCTGGCGGTACTGGTGGCACTCGTGACGGAGAACTGGGTGGTGGCGCTGATCGTGCTCGGGGCGGTCCTGCTCGTGCAGCAGCTGGAGAGCAACGTGTTCGCGCCGCGCATCTACGGGCGGGCCCTGGAGCTGCCGTCCGCCGTGGTGCTGATCGTGGTCACGGTCGGCGGCATCCTCGGCGGGATCGCGGGGCTGTTCCTCGCCACGCCGATCGCGGCGGTCCTGGCCGCGCTCCTACGCAACCGCGCGGTGCGTCCCTCCGACTACTCCGACGGGGACGCGCGCGAGTCCGAACGGGCCGGGGGCGGGCCCGAACCGGCCGGGGGCGGGCCGCCCCCTCCCCCGGCCTGAGGCCGCGGCCCGGGGATCACGGCCCGGGGATCGCGGCCCGGGAACCCTCAGCCCCGGGCGCCCGACAGCGCGGGCCGCGCGGCCGCTGACCCACCGTGGACCCGGGCGACGGCCTCGGCGACCCTCTCAACGAGGGGCGCGGGGACACCGGTCAGGTTGATCCGTCCCGAGGGCAGGCCGTGGACCGCGTGTTCGTCGCGGAGCCGCGCCATCTGGTCGGTGGTCAGGGGCAGGCGCAGGAACATGCCGCGCTGTTCCCGGAGCGGCTCGAACGCGGTGGAGCCGGTCCGCTCCGCCAGCGCGTCGGCGAGCCCGTCGCGCAGTCGGCCCAGGCGTTGGCGCATGGAGTCGAGTTCACCCAGCCAGTCGGCGCGCAGACCCGGCCGGGTGAGGATCTCGTGGACGATCCGCGCCCCGTGGTCGGGCGGCTGCGAGTACCCGGCGCGGGCGGTGGTCTCCATGACCCCGTAGGCGAGGGCCCGACGGGCGGGGTCGTCGGAGACGACCACGGCGCAGCCGGTGCGTTCGTTGTACAGGCCCCAGGCCTTGGAGGCGCTGACCGCGACCACCGCTTCGGGGACGACCTCCAGCATGCGGCGCACGCCCTCCAGGTCGGCGTCGAGACCGTCCCCCAGACCGAAGTAGGCGTGGTCCACGAACGGCACCACCCCGCGCGCGGCCAGGGCGTGGGCGAGCTCCTCCCACCGGTGGCCGGGCATGGCGGCGCCGGTGGGGTTGTGGCAGCACCCCTGGATCAGGAGGGCGTCTCCGGGCGCGGCGGCGGCGACGGCCGCGAGGGCGGCGTCGGGGTCGGGTCGGCCGTCCGGGAACAGCATCGGATACTCGCGGACGCGCAGTCCGGCAGTGGTGAGGATGCTGCGGTGGTTGAGGTAGGCGGGGGTGCCCAGGTGCACGGTCCGGTCGGGACCGGTGGCGGCCAGGAGTTCGGAGAGCAGGCGCAGGGCACCGGTACCCGCGACGGACTGCACGGCCAGGATCGTGTCGCGTACGGCCGCCGAGGGGAACAGCGTGCGGGTGAGGGCGTCGGTGAAGTCGCGGTTCCCGGCGGGGCCGAGGTACTCCTTGGAGGGCGCGCGTGCGGCCAGGTCGCGTTCGGCCTCGGCGACGGCGCCGAAGACCGGCGACGACCCGGTGTCGTCGCGGTAGACGCCCACGAGGAGGTCGAGGCGGTCGGCGCGCGGGTCTGCGTCGCAGGCGGCGGTCAGACTCCACAGGGGGTCGGTGCGCGGCCGCGGCGGGGAGGGCATCAGCACGAGGGCTCCATCTCGGGTCGGTGGTCTTCGGTGGCGTCGGCGGCCGGGGGCGGCGCGGTGGCGGGTGTTGGCGTGGTGGTCCGTGAGGCGTTCCCGGCGGACCCGGCGCCGCGGGAGCCGAGCAGGTTGAAGGCGACCACCCCGGCCAGGACCAGCAGGAGGGTGGCGGTGGTGACCGCGGTGACGGGCTCCCCGAACAGCGGGACGGCCGCGACGAGGGTGACGACAGGGCTGAGCGCTCCCAGCGTGGCGGCGACCGGGCCGCCCAGGGCGCGGATGGCGGTCGCGTAGCACAGCGCCGCGAGCACACCGACCCCGATGCCCTGGACGGCGACGTACACCGCGACGTCGCGGGGGTCGGCGCCGAGCAGCGCCGAGGGCGCGGCGCCCAGCAGGACCAGGCCCCCGCCCAGCAGCGCCGAGGGGGCACAGACCACGATCGCGGCGCTGACCGCGTCGAGCCCGGTCGCGCGCAGCGCCAGGGTGTACACCGACCAGACCAGCCCCGCGCAGAGCAGGACCACGACCCCGGTGGCCTGGTCCGGGGAGACGGCGGCGGCGACCGGCACCGCCGCTCCCAGCACGATGAGGACGAGCGCGCCCAGCTGGGCGGCGCGGGCCCGGGTCCGCCAGAGCGCGAACGCGAGAGCGGTGACGAACAGCGGGACGGTTCCGGGGATGACGATGCCGACGAGCGCCGCGCTGGTCAGGGACCCTCCCCAGGCCGCGAGGAGGAAGTACGGGAGACCGGCGCCGACGCACAGCGCCAGCAGCACGCCGGGGCGTTCGCCGCGCGCCCGGCGCAGGGCCCGCGGAATCCACGGCGCCAACACCGCCAGCGGCGTGAGGAACCGCAGGAGGGCGGCGTCGGGGGCGGTGAGGTCGGAGGCGCCGATCCCCCGGATGCTGAGGGCGAACCCGGCCCACAGCACCACGGTCGCGGCCATCGCGGCCAGGCCCGTGGCGAGCGAGGGGGACGTTCCGGCAGGTGTGCTCATGGGTGCGAAGGTACGGGGATCGTCGGGGTCGGCGATTGCCGGTGATTGCCCGATCGGCGCCGTATTTGGCAGAATCTGCCCCATGCGGCGACTGGACGAGACGGACCTGCGGATTCTGCATGAGCTCCAGGGCGACGGACGGATCAGCAACCAGGAACTGGCGGACCGCGTGGGCCTGTCCCCCTCGCCGTGCCTGCGCCGGGTGCGCCGTCTGGAGGAGGCCGGTGTGGTGGCCGGGTACACGGCGGTGGTCGACCCGGCGTCGGTGGGGCTGGACATCACCGCGTTCGTGCGGCTGCGCCTGGACTCGCACAGCACGGGTGTGGTGGAGCGCGTGGAGGAGGCCATCCGGGGTGTCCCGGAGGTCACCGAGGCCTACCTGTTGGCGGGCGACCACGACTACCTGCTGAAGGTGGCCGCACGCTCCTTCCCCGCCTACGAGGAGCTCATGCGGTCCAAGCTGCGCTCCATCCCGTCCGTGTCCTCGATCGAGACGACCTTCGCCATCAGCGTCACCAAGCCGGGTTCTCCCCTGCCCGTCGACTGAGCCGGGCCCGCCCCCGGCGCGGGCTCGGCCCGGGTCCCGCTCGGCGGCCCGAACCCGGTCCAGCCGTTCCCCACCCGGTTCCAGGCGAAGACCAGCATGGGCAGGTGCAGACACGGCCGGGGTTCGGGGTCCGTTGGCACGGCCGCTCCGTCCGTCGGGGGGTCGACGGGTCCAGTGTGGCCGACGCGCCCGGGGAGCGCGATCCGCGGCGATGGCGTCCCCACCCGCGTACGCCCGCCGGTCCGCTTACGTATGCTGAGCACCTCTCCCGACGACACCTGCTCACTCCGGGTAAGGACGAGTATGAGCCAGACCGCGACCGGACCGCGCGACGCCTTCGACGACGACTGCCCCAGCCGCACCGTCCTCAACCACGTGGCCAGCCGATGGGGGACGCTCATCGTCACCTGTCTGCGTGACGGCCCCCAGCGCTTCTTCATGCTGCGGGACCGGATCGGCGGGATCAGCGAGAAGATGCTCTCCCAGAACCTGCGGCTGCTGGCCGAGGACGGGCTCGTGGAACGCCGGGTCGAACCCACCAGCCCTCCCCAGGTCACCTACACCCTGACTCCGCTCGGCGAGGAGCTGGGCGAACGCGTCCAGGCGCTCGTGGACTGGGTGAGCCTACGCACCGACGAGATCGTGGCGGCCCGGGAGCGCGGGGCACGGCCCTAGAGGGGCCGCGGCCCCGCGCACCCGGCTCAGGTACCGCTGTCCTCGCCCCCGGTCACCGGCTCGAGCTCCCCGGCCGCAGGCACCCTCCGCAAGACGAGGGACACCACAGCGGCCAACACGACCAGGACCAGGGCGGCGACGGCCGCGTTCACCTGGAGGCCGTGGGCGAAGGCCGCGCGGGCCGCGTCCAGGACCTCGGCACCCACCGCCTCGGGCAGGCTCTCGGCCACCTGGTGCGCCGCTCCGATCGTCGACCCCGCCGACCGCGCCTGGGCCTCGGACAGCTCCGCGGGGAGGGAGAGCGACGTCCTGGCCGCGTAGAGCCCCGCGCTCACCACTCCGATGACCGCGATCCCCAGGGCCGCACCGAGCTCCTGCGTGGTCTCGGCCATACCCGCGACGGTGCCCGCGCTCTCCTGGGGTGCCGTGGACATGACGACGTCGGTCCCCAGTGCCGACACCGGCATCAGTCCGGCGAACATCAGTGTGGAACCGACGACCACCACGGCCAGTGCCGCGTCGGCACCGGCCTGGGTCAGCAGGCCGAACCCGAGGGCGGCCACGAGCAGCCCGGTCGCGAACACCACCGCCGGTCGGACCCGTCGGACCACCGTGGACGCGGCCAGGACGGACGCCACCCCTCCCGCCACCATGGGCAGCATCCACAGGCCCGCGACCATCGGCGACAGCCCCTGGACCATCTGGAGGTACTGGGCGACCAGGAACTGCACTCCCGCGATGAGCAGTGCGGTGGTGCTCAGGGTGACCAGCGCGGTTCCAAAGGCCCGGTTCCGGAACAGGGTGACGTCGAAGAAGGGGGCGCTGGCCCGGAGCTGGCGCCGTACGAACGACGTCAGCAGGACGGCTCCCACGGCCACGGCCAGCAGTGGCGTCAGCGCGAGCCCGTCCCTGACCGTCTCCTTGATCCCGTACACGAGGGTGAGCACGCCGGTGAGGGACAGGAACACGCTCACCAGGTCCAGCGGCCCGGGCTCGGGGTTCCTGTGCTCGGGCAGGAGTCGGCCGCCGAAGAGCAGCAGGGGGAGCATCACGGGAACCGCCAGGAGAAAGACCGACCCCCACCAGAAGAACTCCAGCAGGACGCCGCCGACCACGGGGCCGAGCGCCCCGCCGGCCATGAAGCTGGTCATCCAGAGGCTGATCGCCACTGAGCGCTGCGCCGGGTCCCGGAACAGCGTGGTGATCAGCGAGAGCGTGGAGGGCGCGAGGGTCGCCCCGGCCACACCCAGCAGGGCCCGGGCGAGGATGAGCATCTCAGGGCTGCTGGAGAAGGCGGCCAGGACGGACACCGAGGTGAAGGCGGCGGCCCCGATCATCACCATGCGCCGCCGCCCGAGGCGGTCGCCGATCGTCCCCATCGTGAGCAGGAGCCCGGCGACGAAGAACCCGTAGACGTCGGTGATCCAGAGCAGTTGGGTACCGGAGGGGTCGAGGTCCGCGCTCAGCTGCGGCACGGCCAGGTGCAGCAGGGTGAGGTCCATCATCACGAGCATGGCGGGGACCAGCAGGAGCGCGAGACCCGCCCATTCCCTCCGGCCCGCGCGGGGCGGGGCGTTCACGTTCTGGGTCACGGTGGGATCTCCTCACTCGGCCATGCGGCCCGCGGTCACTGGTGGAACGTGGGACACCCTAGGAAAGCTGGCCATTTTTCGTAAGTAGCCACCTGTGAGTAAGTCGCTATATGAAAGTGAGCTGACAGGTGAGAGCGGTGACCCTCGCTCTATTGGTCCCGGATTTCGGAGATCCTGCGTTCGACCCCGTCCAAGAGCCAGGCCAGCGCCCGCTCGAAGACCTCCTCCGGTGTGGGGGGCGGCGCGTCCATGCGTTCGATGGCCGGATGGCGCCCGGGCTCGATCCACCGCGCGAGGTAGCCCTCCTGCACGCTGGCGAAGGACTCGCCGTCCGGGGAGGTCCAGCGTCCGGCGCGGTCCGCCTCGACCACCCGGCCTACGTGTCCGCGCACCAGCCCGTCGACCGCGCCCACCACCGCGTACGCCTCCTCCTCGGGCAGACCGGTCCCGTCCAGGGCCCGCAGGGCGGAGTCCATCCAGGCGAAGCCGTTCGGCCCGACGTAGGGGCCGGAGGTCATCTCGACCAGCCAGGGGTGGGCCCGGAAGGAGGCCAGGTCCTCCCGGGCCCAGGCCTCCACCCTCTCCCGCCAACCGCCGGGGCGGGTGTGCGGCGGGGTGGCCTGGCCGACCATCTCGTCGACCATCAGGGCGAGCAGGGCCGCCTTGTCGGGCACGTAGGTGTACAGGGTGGCGGTGCCGACACCCAGACGGGCGGCGACCCTGCGCATGGACAGCGCCTCGACACCGTCCTCCTCGGCGACGGTCATGGCCGCCTCGACCAGGCGTTGCACGGTGAGCTGGTGGCGGGGGCCGCGCCGGGGGCGCCCCAGCCCCGACCAGAGCAGGTCGAGTGTGGCCTCGATGCTCTTGCGTGTGACTCCCATACGCCCCCCACCTCGGACGACCCTCGCCTTTGCCATAACTCCGTACACCGTTCTATCCTCATCGAACACTGTACGGAGTTTTTGGGGGAGCGCCATGGACGAGTCCACACCGAGGACCGGACGCCGCCCGGTGCCGCGCGGCACCGGTCGCACGCTGGCGCTCGCCCTCGTCCCTCTCGCCGCCCTCGCCCTGACCTCCTGGACCATTCGGGCGTGGGCCGAACCGCTCCCGGGCCCGGTAGGGGAACCGCTGGTGCGTTGGGCGCTACCGCTCCTGGTGCTGGTCCCCCTGGTCGGGCTCCTGTGCCGCGCCGAGCGCGTCCCCCCGGCGGCGATCGGCCTGACCACCCCGGGCCGCGCCTGGCGCCCGCTGCTCGCCGCGCTGCTGGCCTGCCCCTTGGCCGCCGCACCGATCGTGGGCGGCGCGGTGCTGACCGGCGGCGCCAGTCTCGACACGTCCGCGCTCGCCCCGGCAGCGCTGGCCGCCCTGATCGCGGCCCTGCTGACCAGCGGGCAGGTCGCGGCCGAGGAACTGGTGTTCCGAGGTCACCTTCAGCACCGGCTGGGAACGCTCCTGTCGCCCCTGGCGGCCCTGTTCACCCAGGCCGCGCTGTTCGCCGGAGTGACGGGCCTGGTCCTGGGAGAGTCGGCCGACCCGTTCGGCCTCGTCCTGTCGGGCGTCCTCTTCGGCCTCCTGCGCACGGCCGGCGGCATCTGGGCGCCGTTCGGCGCCCGCCTGTCGCTGACCTGGACCACCGTTCTGCTCGCGCAGGCCGACCTCGCCTTCGCCTCGAACGCGCCGATCTGGAACACGCTCCTGAGCGTGGCGACCGGCGTGGCCGCCTACCTGGCGGTGCGCCGGACGTGCCGCACCGACCACCAGGGCGCTCCCCCCTCCCCCGAGGAACCCGCCCCCCGCCACCGGCGCGCCCTCCCGGTGCGCGGCGTCCTGTACGACGTCGGGTCCAGCTACATTCCCGGCCAGCACTCCCGCGAGCGCTGGAACCCCGATGCCGTGCACGAGGACCTGCGCGTGATCCGCGAGGACCTGCACTGCACGGCCGTCACCCTGTTCGGGCACGATCTGGAACGGCTGGAACGGGCCGCCCTTTCCGCCCTCGGCCACGGCCTGGACGTGTGGTTGCAGCCGCGCTCCCTCAACGCCAAGCCAGCGGAGCTGGTGGAGCACGTGGGGCACGCCGCCGACCTCGCCCGGCGACTGGACGCCGACCACCCCGGCCGGGTCGTCCTCAACGTGGGCTGCGAGCTGACCGTCCTCAACCGGGGCATCCTGCCTGGCCGCGACGTCGACCGGCGCGCCCGGGCCCTGGCCGTGTTCGGCCTGTTCCCCGCCTACCACGACGCACGCCTGAACGCGCTGCTCCGCCGCCTGGCGGCCACCGCGCGCGAACGCTTCGCCGGGCCCCTCACCTACGGGTCGGGGACATGGGAACGCGTGGACTGGACCCCCTTCGACCTCGTGGGAGTGGACTACTACCTCGACGAACTCACCCGGCCCACCTACCGCCGGGGGCTACGGGCACTGGAGCGCTGGGACAGACCGGTGGTGGTCACCGAGTTCGGCTGCTGCTCGTACCGGGGGGCCGAGGCACTGGGCGGGGGCGGGGCCGACGCGCTGGACTGGAGCGACCTGGACGACCGACGGGTCACGGGCGGCCTGGTCCGGGACGAGGGCGTCCAGGCCGACACCGTCGAGCGACTGCTCGACGTGTACGAGACGGAGAACGTGCACGGGGCGTTCCTGTGCATGTTCGTCGAGGGCGACTGCCGCCCCTCCGACGATCCCGCCCGGGACTGCGACATGGCCAGTTTCGGGATCGTCCGCCCGCCGCCTCTCGGCTCGGGCCTGTCCTCCGACGACGGCCACTGGGAACCCAAAGAGGGTTTCCACGCCCTGGCCCGCCGCTACGGAGCGGCCGCCGAGCTTCCCCGGTAGGACCATTCCGAAACTCCGCGACAATGGACAGCCCTTCCATTACCACGGACGAGGGCCCGGGCACAGCTTCCCGGACCACCCATTCATCCGTCCGGAATCGGCCACCCGAGGGACCATGGAAACGATCTTGCCATTGGCCTCGGCGCGACCCGGTTCCCTCTCTGGTCAACCATTCGTCGTTCACCCCAAATGCCCTAATCGACCTGGGGAAAAGGAGGCTCTCCCCGGGAGAACACCGAACCGGACCATACGCGCGGCTCCCGCGCCACCGCCGCCGGGGCGACGGCAGCACCCTCATCCTCACCTTCCTGAACTGGGACGATGACAAGACTCCCCCAACGGGAGTCCCTGCGGCCACCGCCCCAGGACAGGGCGCGGCCGACGCACCCTCACCTACCCCGCACCCGAGAAATTCATACTCCGACACCCACGAGAATTCGCGGAACCAACGACCGGAGTAACGAAGTTCCTGGCCAGGATCGTGTTCCACCGATTCCCTTGACACCGGCCCAACCGGGGTGAAACTAATACTGTCGACCCTCCGGACACGATCCACGCTCCACCACCGAAGGCCACCGCAGTCACGACAATGGCCCTCACCCCCATCCAGGCGAACGGCCCACCGTACTCGGGCGTCGCGCCGCCCTTTCCCGACCGACTCCCCAGAAGGAATCCGTCACACCCGGAGGACGACCCGACACCCGAGCACGAACAAGGGGCGAAGACTTGACTCACACGTTTCCCCCGGAACTCGACGACGCCCCCGCCCGGCGGAGCAGGTTCACGGAGTCCGGCTACCTCGTCCTCCCCGGCTTCCTCCCCGCGGCCCTCGTCCACCGTCTCCTTCCCGAGGTCGACCGCTGGGTGGACGAAGGGCTGCGCGCACGCTCCATGGCCGCCTGCCTCGACCCCGACACCCACGGAACGCCGCCGGTCCTGGAACTGGAACTGCCCGCACACGGCGAACTGCTCACCCACGAGCCGCTCATGCGGGTGGTCGCCGAACTCACCGGCCCCTCCTTCGTCTTCCACCACCTGCACAGCGACCGGCACGGCGACGCGACCGGCGGCAATGCCTGGCACCACGACCACGAGGCCCACGACGGCCAGGACCCCGGCCCGCTGATGGTCCACGCCCTGCACTACCTCGGCGGTCTCGACCCGAGCGTCGGCCACCTCGCGGTCCTACCGGGCTCCCACCGGGAACACGCCGCCAAGCAGGCCCGCGCCCACCTGGGCACGAAGGAGCTCCCGGGCGAGGTCGTCATCGACCGGCTCCCGCCGGGGTCGACCGTCCTGATGAACTCCGCCCTGTTCCACGCGCGCAGACCGGCCCCCGAGGGAACCGGCGACACACGCCCCCGCTACTTCGTGGACGCCTCGTACTGCCAGACGAGCGCCAGGTGGCGACCGGTGAAGCCGTACTGGCGCCATATGCTCACTCGGGCGCGCGAGCTCGACCTCAGCGGCGGGCGCTGGCCCGAGCTGTTCGCCGAGCGCCACTTCACCGAGTACACGACCACGGGACAGGGCTCCACCACATGAGACTGATCGAGACGGTGCCGTTCTCCACGGTGCTGGAGGTCTACCGGGGCGACCACCCGGTCGACCGCCCCCACGCCTCCAACACCAACCAGGACGGCGAGGACGTCCTGCGCATGGCGGACCAACTCCTCGGCACCTGGCACCGGGTCCTGCTCTCCCGGGAGGAGGTCCTCGGCGTGGTCCTGCCCTGGCACCTGAGCGAGGGCGGCGGACGCGTGCTCGTTCCCCGGTCGGGGCGGACGGTGGGCGAGGCCGCCGACCTGGTCCGCGAGGGCGGAGCGCGGATGGCGGCGGCCAACCCGGTCTGCTCGGACAAGCTCGCGCTGTTCCGTGAGGCGCCCCTGACCCCCGTCTACCTCAGCACCGTGCCGGTCCCCCACCCCGACTACTCCGACCTGGAGACGCGGACCGGGCTGATCCACCTGGACGGTCTGCACCGGACCGTCGCGTGGGCCCTGTCCGACCGGCTCCCGGAGGACGAACGCACCGAGGCCTTCGTCGCGGGCACCCCCGACACCGCCCCGCCCGGGGCGCCCCGCACAGGCACCGTCTGAACTGGAGGCCCACGCCCTTGACAGGTACGACAGACCCGGCCCTGACCCTCTCCGACCTGTTGGCGCGCGGGGCGCGCTCCCACCCCGACCGGCCCGCGCTCTCCGACGGGGTCCGCTTCCTCGACTACGGGGAGCTGCTCCTGGCCGCCGACCGGGTGGCGGCGCGCCTGGCCGTGCGGGGCGTGGGCCCGGGCGACCGGGTCGCGGTGCTGGGTCCGCGCGACGCCCGGGTCGTGACGCTGTTGTACGGGGTGCTGCGCGCGGGGGCGGCGGCCGTGGTCGTCGACCCCTCCTGGAGCGGTCCGGACGTGCGCGGGCGGCTGGAGGCCACCGGTGTACGGCACGTGCTCAGCGCTGACCCCGACCACACCGCCCCCGCCGGGCACCGGAGCGAGGTCGTGGACCCGGCCGCACTGCCCGCCCCCGGCCGGGTGTGGGCGGGCGGCGAGCCCCCGCACCGGGTACGCGCCTCGGACCCCGCCTACCTGTCCTTCACCTCGGGGTCGAGCGGGGAGCCCAAGGCCGTCACGGTCACGCACGCCAACACCGTGCACTACGCGCTCTCGCTGCGCGACCGCCTCGGCCTCACCCGCACCGACGCGCCGTGCGTCGCCCACGTGACCACGCTCGCCGCCGACCTGGGCCACACCTCCTGGCTGCTCGCGCTCGCGACCGGAGGGTCGGTGCACGTGGTGCCCGACGACCGCACCCGCGACCCCGAGGCCTTCTGGGAGGCCCTGGCCGCCGCGGGAGTGTCAGTACTCAAGACGACCCCCTCCCACCTGACGGCCCTGCTGGAGGGACGGCCGCGCCGCGCCCCGAGGCTGCACACGCTACTGCTGGGCGGTGAGGCGCTGCCGCGTCCACTGGCGGCCGGGCTCCTCGACCGCGGGGTGGCCGCCCGGGTGGTCAACCACTACGGTCCCACCGAGGCCACCATCGGCGCGAGCTGCTTCGTGGCGTCCTCCGCCACCGACCTGCCCGTGGACGAGGCCACGGTGCCCATCGGCACGGCGATCGGCCGCAACGTGCTCCACCTGGTCGACGCCGAGGGTCGCCCGGTGCCCGACGGCGTCGACGGGGAGCTGCTGATCGGCGGCCCCGGCGTCACCGCGGGCTACTTCGGCCGACCGGAGGAGACGGCCCGGGGCTTCCTGCCGGGAGAGGACGGTCCGAGGTACCGGACCGGCGACCGCTGCCGCCGCCGCGAGGACGGCGGCCTGGTCTTCTCCGGGCGCGCCGACCGACAGGTGAAGATCCGCGGATACCGGGTGGACCCGGCCGACGTGGAACAGGTGATGGACGGCTTCGCGGGCGTGGCCCGATCGTCGGTGGTCGTGCGCCGGACCCCGGCGGGAGCCCAGCTCCTGGCCGCGGTGCGCCCGACCGACCCGGGCGGCGACCCCGGTGCGCTCCTGACCTCCCTCGACTCGTACCTGCGGGACCGGCTCCCGGCCTACTCCGTCCCGCGACCGGTGGTCGTGGTGCCCGAGTTCCCCACCGGGCCGAACGGCAAGCTGGACCGGGACGCCCTCTCGGCCCTGGTGGACCGGGCCCTGGAACGCGGCGGCGACCCCGGCACAGGGTCAGCCGGTGGGTCGTCCGACGGGGGATCGGACCCGGCGCCGGACGCGGACCCCCTGGTCACGACCATCCGCGACCTCTGGGCGAGCGCCCTCGGACTCCCGCTCGTGGCCCCGCACGCGGACGTGGTGGAGCTCGGCGGCGACTCGATCCTGGCCATGCGCACGGTCACGGCGCTGCGCCGGGCCGGGTACCGGGTGGCGTTCGAGGACTTCTATCTGAACCCCACGCCCGCGCTGCTGGCCGCGTCCGCCACCCCGGTCGCACCGGACCCCGATCCCGCACCCGCGACGGGCACCGACACGGCCGGGCGGCTCGCCCCGGCACAGCGCTGGCTCTTCCGGCAGCCGCTGCGCGACACCCGGCACTGGAACCAGTCCGTCGTCCTGAGGTGCGGGGTACGGGTGGACCCGGCCGCCCTCTCCTCGGCCGTCGTCCGGGTCCTGGACCGCCACACGGCGTTGCGCCGACCCGTGGGGGCGGGAGGGCCGGGTGTGCCCCGCCCGGCCACCGAGGTGGACGCGGTGACCTTCTCCTCTCTGCCCCGCGCCACCGGCGAGGTGGCCGAAGCGGTCGAGGAGACCTGCTCGGAGCTGCACCGGGCCCTGGACCCCGAGTCCGGCCGACTGGTGCGCGTCCACCTGTTCTCCGGAGCCGGCAGCGTTGCCGGCTCCGGCCGGGCCGCCCGGGCGGGCGGCGCTCCCGACCCTGTCGGCGCTCACGGGTCAGCGGGGACCCCCGGGGCGGCCCGGGAGGTCGGTCCTCCCGGGCGGCTCGGCGCTCCAGAGGCCTGCGCGACGACCGGTACCGACGACCGGCTGGCGGTGATCGCGCACCACCTGGCCGTCGACGGCCTCTCCTGGCGGATTCTGCTCGACGACCTCGCGCACGCCTACCGCTCGGCGCTCACCGGAACCCCCGCCCCGATGCCCGCGACCGCCGACTTCTACCGCTGGGCGGCGACCACCGCTCCCCCAACGCCCCGGACCGCCGCACGCAACCTCCGCCCGCCCGCCTCCCCCGACGGCGTTCCCGCCGCCCTGACCTGGGCCCTGGACGAGGACGCCACCGCCCGTCTGGTCGGCCGCCACGGCCGCTCCCAACGCCTGGAGGCCTTCCTGCTGACGGCCTTCGCCGATGCCGCGCTGCGCCGAAGCGGACGCCCCGACCTCACCGTGGAGGTCGAGACCCACGGCCGCGACACCACGGCCCGGGGCGACGCGTACATGGACACCGTGGGCTGGTTCACGGCCGTCAAGCACCTGACGCTGCCCGCCTCAGAGGCCTCGGGGCCCGCCGCCGACACCGGGGCGAGCGGCTCCGTGGACGTGCGCACCGTGGTCCGCTCCGTCTCCGCCGAGACCACCACACGGGTCGAGCGCCTGGTGCGCGAGACCCCGCAGATGCCGATGGACACGGACGCGCCGCGCCCCGACACCGGGTTCAACTTCCTGGGCACGTTCGAACTGCCCGACGAACCGTCCCTGGCCTGGACCGTGGCGCCGGAGTCGGCGGGGGCGGCCCGCTGCCCCGGAGCGGACCCCCACCACCGCCTACGGCTCACCGCGCGGATCGTCGAGGGGCGCCTGGTGGCCGACCTCGTGTACGCCCGCCCCCGCACCTCCCACGAGGAGGCCCACGCGGTCCTCGGGGAGTTCGGCGCGACCGTGTCAGCCGAGGTCGGGAGCGCTCCCGCCCCACCCCGTGAGAGCGCCGTCTCCACGTCCGGACAGCTCCTGCTCACCGGGGCCGCCGCACCCCGGACCGCCCGCCTGGGGGTGCGCGAACCCGTCCGGGCACTGCTCACCGGAGCCACCGGCTACCTGGGGCGCCACCTGCTGAACGCGCTGCTGGAGCGCGGCGCCCGGGTCACCTGCCTGGTCCGGGGACGCGACGACGCCGACGCCGCCGCCCGCCTGGCCGGGACGTCGGACCACGGGCCGAACCCCCGCAGCGGCCGGTTCGACGTGGTCGCCGGAGACATCGGCGCGGCGGGGCTGGGGCTGTCCGAGCGTGGCCTGGACCGGGTCCGGGACGTGCGGGCCGTCGTGCACGCCGCCGCCGACGTGCGCCTGGTGGCTCCCCCCGGCGACCTGGAGCGCACCAACGTCGAAGGGGTACGCCGCCTGCTCGCGTGGATCGACGCCGAGGTGCCCGGCGCCCGGCTGCACCACCTGTCGACTCTCGCGGTGGCGGGCGGCGTGGACGGGGTCCCGCGCCGGTTCAGCGAGGCCGACCTGCGGATCGGCCAGCGGTTCCGCACCCCCTACGAGAGGACGAAGTTCGCCGCCGAAGAGGAGGTCCGCGCCTGGGCCGCCTCGGGCCGCCCCTGCTTCGTCCACCGCAGCGGACACGTCGCCGCGCACAGCCGCACGGGCGCCTTCCAGCGCAACGTCGAGGACAACCGCATCTACCAGCTGGTGCGCGGCTACGTGTTGGCCCGGGCCGCACCGAGCCGCCCCGCGGAGTCGTTCGCCTTCTCCCACGTCGACACCGTGGCGGCCGGGATCGCCGCGATGGTGTCGCACGCCCACGCGGCACCCGGGGTGTACCACGTGGAGTCCCCCTACACCGTGCCGCACGACGAGCTGGTGGACTGGCTCGTCGGCCTGGGACACCCCGTCCGGCTGACCGACGACCACGGGTTCGCCGAGGCGCTGTCCCGGGTGGAGCGGGATCATCCGACCGCCGCCCGGCTGGCCTCCGCCTGGTCCCAGCTCGGATCACGCAACGTGGTGGTGGACAGCTCCCACACGACGTCCGCGCTCGAACGCGTCGGCGTGCGCTTCGCACCGCCGACCCGCGCGTGGTGGTCGGCGGCCATGGCCTGGGCCACGGACGCCGGCTTCCTGCCCGCACCGCCCCGGTGACACCCACGACGAAGGGAACGGCCCGCCAGATGAGCGAGAACACCACGACCGAGATCGGTTGGGGGAGCACGACCCTGGACACCCGTCGCGACCTGTGGTCGATGGCGCTCGGCGACGACGAGCGCGCCCTGCTGTGGCGGGACGCCCGCGCCGAGCGGTGGGAGGACGCCGCACCGCTGCGCGAGCGGCTGCGTTCGTTCGGCTCACAGAGCCTCCAGGCGGTGGGTTTCGCGCACATGCCCAACCTGGTCGACCCGGCGGCGGGCGAGGACGAGGTCATCGCCGCGCTCTCCTTCGTCCTGCGCGACTTCGGCGAGATCATCCCCCAGAACGCCGAGGGCGCCCTGTGGCGGGTGCTGCGCGACCAGGACGGCGACGGCAACACCGAGCTCGGCTTCCACTGCGACACCTGCGACCTGCTGGTCCTGCTGTGCCTCCAGCCCGCCGTGCGGGGCGGCGGGTACACCAAGCTCGCCAGCGCCCGCCACGTGCGGAGCATCATCGGCCGGGAACGCCCGGACGTGCTCGCCACGCTGGAGGAGGACTGGACCTTCGACCGCACCGGCCGCGCGGGCCAGCAGGTGATCGTCTCCCCGATCCTGTACTCCGAGGAGGACGGGACCGTGGGCTGCTACTACCAGACCCGGACCGTGCGGACCTCCCCCGAACGGGGCGGGCCGCCGCTGACCGCACGCCAGTGGGAGGCGCTGGACGTCCTCGACGAGGTCCTGTACCGGCCGGAGATCGCCTTCCAGCTGCGGCTCGAGGCGGGCGACCTGCTGGTGATCCGCAACTCCCGGGTGCTGCACGGACGCTCACCCTACGTGGACGTGCCCGGCCCGGGCAGCCGACGCGTGCTGCGGGCGTGGATGAGCGCGGGTGCCCGGTGAACGGGGCGGACGAGGGCGCGCGCCACGGGCGGGGCGTCGCGGTGGTCACCGGCGGCGGCAGCGGACTCGGCCAGGCGGCGGCGCTCGCCCTCCTGACGGACGGCTGGTCGGTGGCGGTCGCGGGCCGCCGCAAGGAGGCGTTGGAGGAGACCGTCGCCCTCGCGGGCGCCGACTCCGACCGGATGGCGGCGGTACCGACCGACATCTCCCGGCCCGAGGAGGTCACGGCGCTCTTCGCCGCCGTACTGGAGAGGTTCGGCCGGGTGGATCTGCTGTTCAACAACGCGGGGGCGGTCGTGCCCCGCGTGCCCGTGCGCGACGTGACCGTCGACGACTGGAACCGCATCATGGACACCACGGTGACCGGCACGTTCCTGTGCGCCCGGGAGGCGTTCCGCGTGATGTGCGAACAGTCGCCCCGGGGCGGGCGCATCATCAACAACGGCGCGCCGTCCGCGCACGCCCCCCGGCCCAACGCCGTCGCCTACACCACGGCCAAGCACGCCGTCCTGGGGCTGACCAAGGCGCTGTCCCTGGACGGGCGCGACCTGGGGATCGCCTGCGGTCAGATCGACGTGGGCAACGTCGAACCCTCCGACGGCCTCCCCCAACCCCCGGCCCGTCAGGCGGACGGGAGCACGGCGGTGGAACGGACCATCCCCGTGGAGCGCTTCACCGAGGCCCTGCTGCTGATGGCGTCGATGCCGCCGGGGTCGAACGTGCAGTACCTGACGGTGCTGCCGACGACCATGCCCTTCGTCGGGCGGGGGTGAACGGTTGTTCGTCAGCGCGAGGAACTTCGACGAGTACCGGTCCATGTTCGGGCTCACCGACCACGACCTGTCGCTGAGCCTGCTCGACTGCCCCGGCGGCGCCGCCAGCTTCGCCGCCGAGGCGCGGGCCCGGGGCACACGCGTCACGTCGGTGGACCCGGAGTACGGGGCCGGGCGGGGGAAGCTGGCCGAACTCGCCCTGTTGGAGAACGAGCACAAGCACGCGGAGCTGGTCGAACCCGGGGCCGACTTCGTGTGGACGTGGTTCGAGGGCCCCGAACAGTACACGCGGCTGCGCTCGGAGTCGGCGCGCAGATTCGGTGACGACATCGCCGCCCACCCCCGGCACTACGTGGAGGGCGCGCTGCCGCACCTGCCCTTCCCTGACCGCTCCTTCGACCTCGTGCTCAGCTCGCACCTGCTGTTCTCCTACGGCAGGCAGCTGGACGAGGGGTTCCACCGCGAGGCGCTGCTGGAGCTCGTGCGGCTGGCCCGCTGGCAGGTGCGCCTGTACCCGCTGTTCCAGCACGCCGACTCCACGCGCTACCCCGCGCTGGAGCGGATGCGCCACTTCCTCGCGGACTGCGGGGTGACCTCGCGGGTGGAATCGGTGGAGTACGCGTTCGACCCAGGTGACCAGGAGATGCTGGTGCTGGAGTGTGCCGAGCGCGGCGCGCTGCCCCGCAGCGCCGACGTTGCCCACCAGCGCGACCCCGTGCGCTGGCGGCACCGGGACGGCTGACGGCCGAGGACCCCCGAGGGGCGCGCCCGTCGCGGGCGCGCCCCGGGGCCCACACGGGCCCTCAGGCCTTGCGGGCCACACCGCCGTACTGGTCCAACCCGCGCCGGGCGGCGAGCTCGCCCTCCAGGGGACGCCACCGGGGACAGGGGACCACGCCCGGCTCCAGCAGCTCCAGGCCCTCGAAGCGTGCGGCGACCGCCTCCGGGCTGCGCAGCCGGTACGGGTTGTCGCCGTGCTTGTTGCCCTCCTCGATCGCCGCGTTGTAGGCCTCGCTGGTGTTGGTGCCGTCGTAGCTGGCCAGGTAGCTCCCGGACGGCAGGGCGTCCAGCAGGGTCCGGACGACCGGCTGGAGCTCCTCGTCCGTGACGTGGCCGAGCACGCCCATCAGCATGAGCGCCACCGGCTGGTCGAAGTCCAGGGTGCGGGCGGCCTGTTCCAGGATCGCCTCGGGGTCGCGCAGGTCGGCGTCGACGTAGTCGGTGACCCCCTCGGGGGTGCCCACCAGGAGGGCCCGGGCGTGCGCGAGCACCAGCGGGTCGTTGTCCACGTAGACGACACGGCACTCGGGGGCGATCCGCTGCGCGACCTCGTGCGTGTTGTCGGCCGTGGGCATGCCGGTGCCGACGTCGAGGAACTGGCGGATGCCCGCGTCCCGCGTCAGGTGGGTGACCACGCGCTTCAGGAAGTCCCGGCTGGTACGAGCCAGGTCCACGATCTCCGGGAAGGACTCGGCCACCTGGTCGCCCGCGACACGGTCGATCGGGTAGTGGTCCTTTCCGCCCATCCAGTAGTTCCAGATCCGGGCCGAGTGGGTCCGGGTGGTGTCGATGGGCGAGGGGCCGGGGAACCCGCCGGAGACGGGCGTGGGTGCGTCGGACATCGGGGCGCCTACCTCTACACGCAGGGGGTCGTGCCCCACGGCCGGGTGGCCGCCGGTCGTTCGGGGACGGCGGTCGCGCCCGTCCCGGGGCCGTTCGCCCCCACCTTAGGGGAAGGCGCCGCGAATGCGCGTATGTCAGTCATGTGCCGTCGGTGGCCCGTACCGCCCGGACCGCCCGAATCCGGGCACCACCCGCCCGTCGGCGGACCTCCCGCCCGCCGAGGCCCCCACCGAAGAGGGGCCCCAACGCGCGGAGACGTCAGCCGGGGCGGGGGCAGGCGGGCGGAGGCAGGCGGGGCAGGCGGACGGAGGTAGGCGGGGCGGGGACGTCAGTGGGGACGTCGCCCGTTGGGGATCAGGCCGGGCCGTCCCGGAGCTCGCGCTTGAGGATCTTGCCCGAGGCGTTGCGGGGCAGCTCGGAGACGATCCGGACCGTCTTGGGGACCTTGAACGGCGCCAGGTGCGCGCGCACGTGCTCCACCAGCTCTCCCGGCAGCGCGTCCGCGTCCGCGTCGGCCGCCGGGACCACGAACGCCGTCACCGCCTCGATCCACCTCTGGTCGGGCGTCCCGACCACGGCGGCCTCGGCCACTCCCGGGTGCGCGAACAACACGTCCTCGATCTCACGGGAGGCCACCAGGACCCCGCCGGTGTTGATCACGTCCTTGATCCGGTCGACGACCTCGATGTACCCCTCGGCGTCGGCGCGCACGAGGTCACCGGAGTGGAACCAGCCGTCCCTGAAGGCGTCCGCGGTCTCCTCCGGCTTGTCCCAGTAGCCCTCGCACAGCTGCGGCGACCGGTAGACCACCTCGCCCAGCTCCCCCGGGGCGACCTCCGCCCCCTGTTCGTCGACCACCCGCAACTCCACGAACAGCACGGAGCGCCCCGCCGAGGAGGGGCGGGCCGCGTGGTCCTCGGGGCGCAGCACCGTGGCCAGCGGCCCGATCTCGCTCTGCCCGAAGAAGAGATAGACAGACGGCACACCCCAGCTGATCAGCGAAACCCCAGTTCAGAGGCACTCTTGAGTGTCACTGGGTGGAGTTGGATGTAGGCGAGTGGAGGTAGTCCACTCCAGATCCACTCCAGATGGCTCCAGGGTCGAAAACGAAAAACGCCCCCGGGCGGTGTTGCACCACCACTCCGAGGGCTGACCCGAACACCTGAGTGAGCAGGAGTCGAGCCGTGAACAGCGTAACCCGAACCACCGATCTCTCCCTCCGGTCCATCGCTCTCGTGCGTGCCCTCGGCACGGGCGACGAGATCGAGGCCGCGCACATCCTCGGGACCCTCTCCCCTGAGCAGACGCTGGGGATGCTGGTGCAGACCGCGCAGATCGTCGTGACGATGCAGCGCAGCCTCCCCGGCAGCATCGACTCGCTGTGCGACCAGCTGGAGGCGGGGGTCCGACGATGACTCTCTCTCCTGCTGAGGTCTACGCGCAGCGCCGCAAGCGCGCCGTGAACCGAGCCATCACTAGAGCTGTCTCGTCTCCCTCGGAGTCTGCGTTCGCGCTTGTGGACTGGCTCCAGAAGGCTCCCGGCTCCGCGTTCGACACCGATCTCCTCGACGTCCACGCCTCGCGTGCTGCTGGTGGCGGCTGGGCTGAGTACTGGGTGGACGGGACTCGTGTGATCTCCCGCGACGCCGCGATCTCGCTGATCCAGGACCGGTACGGGCTGCTCCGCTCCGAGGCTGACGCTCTCGTGCCGGGCGGGTCCCGCCCCTGACCGCACCGTGTGGTGCCCGCGTCGCCCGACCGTCCTGGGCGGCAAGGGGACCAACCGGTCCGGCAACCCCCGCGAAGAAGGAGAACCCATGGGATTTTTCAGCAGCCGCAAGGCCGAGCTCGACCAGGCGATGGCCGACATCAATTCCGGCGACAAGGACGCCATCGAGCGCTACGGCAAGCTCGTCGAGCACACGCTCGCGGAGGCTGGCGGTAGCAGCGACGAGGCCAAGCTCGACGCCCTCGTGAGGGCCCTGAAGGGTCAGGACTAGAGCGTGTGGCGCCGTTGCCGCCCCTCGGGGCGGTTTCGGGACTACACGGTCCACCAACCGAGGAGCCCCACCATGACCGCGATCGTCCTGTTCGTGATCCTGCCCGCCGCGATCTACCTCGTCGTCTCTGGCCACCGGGCCACGTCCCGCTAGCCACTGTCCCTGCTACATGGAGGAGGCCACCGTGCCCGACACCACCACTGCCCGGACTGTCGGGCACGACGACCTCACCGGCTGGTACCGGCTGAGCCTTGATCCCGCTGTCGCGAACGCGCAGGCGGAGAAGCTGATCGCTCGATGGGGTTCTCCGCGCCGTTGGCTGTCGATCGACGGCATCCTGCACGGCGCTGACGCTGATCGGAGGGCCGCCTGATGATCGCGACCGCGAACATTTCCGTGTCGGTGGTCTGCCTGATCGTTGGGATCATCTGCTGGCTGTCGAAAAGCTGGCCCAAAGCGCAGCTGATCCTGTTCATCCTCGCTGGTGCGGGTATGGGCGCTGGTTTCGTCGGCGGGTCCATCCTCGATGGCATCTCCACCCTCATGTCGGCGGTGGACGGGGGGATGGTGAACGCCTTCGGCGCCCCCGTCCCCGGCCTGCTTGCCGTCACCGTCACCGCGTTCATCGTGCTCGGGTGGATGGGGAAGTTGGCCTGGATGAAAAAGGCCGCCCGCATCACCCCCGCCCTCTCCGCGTTCGCCGCTCCGTTGATCTGGCATATGACGGGCGGCATTTTCGGTGGGCTGGCCATGGTGGTCGGTTCCATCGGCGGTGTTCTCGGGACCGTCATTTTTCTTCCCATCACTGGCTTCTAGGAGGGGCCGACCATGACTGCTGCACCCGAATCCCCTGGCGCTGACGTCATCGACTTCGCGTCCCGTCGCCGCACCACCACAACCGTCACCCCCGTCGACGACGTCCCCGAGCCCGAGCTCATCACCGGCAAGAAGCGCACCCTCCCCACCCTTCCGTCCGGTGTCGGCGGGGTCGTGCTCGCCGCCCCCAAGGCGTGCGTGTGCTGTGTCGGCCGCGGCATCAAGCGGGGAGGCGACACGTGGGGGGAGTGGGTGCGGGAGAAGGGTCACCGCATCGAGCGGGCGAAGAAGACGTTGTGGTGGGCAGCTGGCGGCATCGTCGTGTGCAGCCTGTTCGCGCCCTACGGGATCATGGCGGTCGCCACGGTCGGGCTGATCGCCGCCGTGGTGGCGGGATGGCGCACCGCGCCGGCCTCCGCCCCCGAGCCCGCGCCCGCTGACGTCTCCACCGTGGGGCCGCTCGCCCCTGCCGCGCCCCCCTCTGTGGAGGCGCCCGCCTCCCCCGTGGAGGCGCCGCGCCCCCCTGCGCCCCCCATGCAGGAGGAGGCTTCCCCCCACGTGGAGGCGCCCATGCCTCCCATCCTGGAGGCGCCGCCGGAGGCGCCATTCGAGGCCACCCTCCCGGCTCCGGTCGTGAGTGCTCCCCAGCCGCGCCAGACTCCCGTGGCTCGCTCCGGCCCTGTGGCGGTGGGGCCGCCGTCCACGTCCCCTCTCGTGGGACGGGTGCATCCGGTGGACGTGTGGACTGAAGCCGTCCGCTGGGGCATCGACCCCTACGGCGCCCCCGTCGAAACAATCCTGCCCGGCAACCCGGGCCTGCTGACTGGCGGCGTGTCCGGGTCCGGGAAGAGTGTCGCCTCCCACCAGATGCTCTGCCACGTCGCGCTCGACCCGCACGCCCAGCTGTGGCTCGTCGACGGCAAGATGGTCGAGCTCGTCCACTACCGCGACATCGCCCACGAATACCTGGACGAACCCGATCTGGAGGCGTTCACCGACCTGGTGGACAACCTCGACTCGGAGATGCAGCGCCGCAAGCGTGCGATCGCCGGGAAGGCCGTGAAGATCACCGGCAAGAACTGGCGCCTGTACGACGCGCCCTTCGTCATGTTCCACATCGACGAGGCGCAGCTGTATACGCTCCAGGGCAAGGATGGCCAGAAGCTCGCGCAGCGGATCGCGCTGCTCGCGTCTCAGTGCCGGGCGTTGGGCATCTTCGTCAGCGTGGCGACCCAGCGACCGGAGGACTCGGTGGTGCCGCCGCTGCTGTGCAACAACCTCGTGTTGAAGCTGGCGCTGAGGAGCGAGGACGCCTCGCAGTCCAACACCATCCTGGGCAACGGCATGGCCGGACGCGGTTACCGATCCGACCGGTTCACCGCCGACCAGAAGGGCGCCTCTTACTACCGGGGTGAGGTCGGAGACCCGATCGCGCTCACGACCGGGTTCCTGCGTATCCCCGACGAGGGCGAGGGCGGCCCGGACCATGTGCGCGACATCGTGAAGGTCGCGACGGAGCTTCGCCGCGAGGAGGGAACACTCCCGACCGCCGACGACCGACCGTCCCGCGAGGAACGCCTGGAGGTCGTCGCCGACGCCCTGAACGCGCTGGAGTCGGCCGGGGTGGACCGGATGAGCCGCTCGGATCTCGCCGCAGAGATGGGCTGGGACGAGGATGCATTGCGGGACGCGCTCGCAGGGGCGGGCGTGTGCTCGCCGCATCCGATGGCGGGCGTGTCCGGCCGGGGTTGGTACCGGCGAGACCTTGAGGTTGTCATGCGCTGACACCCTCCTGACACCCGTGATGACGCGCTGACCTGCAATGACACTGATGACAGCGGTTCCCGGGTTTTGGCCCTGGGGGCGCGACGTGCCAGGTGTCAGGAGCCCCGTTTCTTCCTTGCTGGGTGGCGCTCCCGCCAAGCGTCTAGGGCTTCCGATGACCACAGCGGCGTCCGCCCGAACCGTTTCGCGGGCTCGGGGAAGTCGGGGTCGTTGGAGGTGAGGTTGTGGAGGGACTGGCGGCTGATTCCGAGCCTGTCGGCTGCTTCTTGGCTGGTCAGGAGGCTTTCTGGGTCCATGGCTTCAGCATAACAGGACAGGGTAGCCGAACTACTATAAGATGCCAGTAGTTGAGCTACTGCAAGCGTGGCCCGCCCCGGTGTCTTGGCGGACGAGGGCGGGCCACTTACCCCAGAAAGGGCACCACCACCATGACACACGAGATCGAACAGCCCGAGCAGGACAAGCGCCCTCCCGGCCCCGTAGAAGACCTCCGCCGGCGCCTCACACTCCGCCGCGGCATCGACTCCCTGAAGCGCACAGACTCCGTCCAGCGTCTCCACGCACGCGTCCAGCACCAGATCGCGGTGTCCGCTGCCCGCGCTGCCGCGCGACGTGACCGACGTCAGCGCCGCGAGGAGAACCGGGACGCACACGAGAACGTCAGCCTTGCTGAACTGCGACGACGCGCCTCCGTGTCCGGTGAGCGCGCCCGCGTGCGCTCTCAGATCATGCAGTCCGCTGAGATGCGCGCCATGCGCGTGGAGAAGGTGCGGCGCACCTCGCTGTTCGTGCTGGTGCCGGTCCTGGTCGCGTTCGCTGCCTGGTCCACTGCCGGGGTTCACGCCGGCCTCATGCACCTGCTCTCCGTCCCGGCTGGTTCTCCGATGTGGTGGGCCGGGTGGGCCCTGGAGCCTGCGCTCATCACGATCGTCGCGGGGATCATTGTCGTCCGCGCGGTGCTCCGCTCATCCGGTGGTGATCTGGACTGGCGGGCGACGGTCGCGGAGTGGGCGGCGCTCACGGTGTCGATCGCGCTCAACGCTGCGGGGCACTGGCCGGAGAGCGGGACGCTCACGGCGGTGGCCGCTCTGATCGCCCACAGCATCGGCCCGCTCGGGGCTGCGCTCACGGCATGGCTGATCGGGATCATCGACGATGCGGTGGCGAGCGCTCAACCGGAGAAGCGTGACGGGGAGCCGGTGCCGACGCTCGCTGAGCTGAACGTGATCGGGGGCGCCGAGCGAGCGGCGAGCGCACCCGTGAACGGGCTTGAGCGCCCCGTTGAGCGACCGGCGATCACGCAGGTCAACCCGGATGAGCGGACCGGTGAGCTGTCGGACGCGGACTATGAGCGGCTGCTGAGCGGCACCGGCTCGGAAGACGCCCCGACGGAGCCAGCGGCGATTGAGCGGCCCGAGCGACCGGTGAGCGGATCGGTGAGCGAGCGGCAGAAGATCGTCGCTCAGCTCCTGGAGAAGCGGCCGGACATGACCGGACCGGAGATCGCTCAGGCGCTCACGGAGGCCGGTCACCCGGTGAGCGTTCCGACGGCCAAGCGTGATCGGAAGGCGGTCATGGGCGAGTGATCGCTCGGTGATCGGTGGGCGCTCGCTCAGTGCGAGCGGGCGCCCCGTTCATCTGAGCGCATCGATCGGCGGTGCGTTCAGTTGAGCGAAGACTTGGAGTCCCCCATGAGCGTCATCATCACGACCTTCGGTGTCCTGCACGCCCCCGAGCCTGCTGCTGCCAGCCCCGTCCGCGTCGATCTCACGACCGCGCTCCGCAATCCTGCTGACGACCCGGCGATGATCGAGATGACGGGCCTCGACGCCCGCGTGCGTGACCACGTCATGACCACCCCCGGCGCCGACGTGATCCGCGACCAGGCACTCGCGGACATCGAGGAAGCGCTCGACGACGGCGACGTCCAGGTGCTGGTGTACTGCCGCGGAGGCAGGCACCGCAGCGTCGCCATTGGCGAGGAACTGCACGACGCCCTCTCGGCTCGGGGCGTGGACGTCCGTGTCGTGCATCGCGACGTTGAGAAGGCGGTCGTGCGATGAGTTGCGTGTTCTGTTCCATCGTCCGCGGCAACGCCCCGGCGCAGGTCGTGCGGGAGTGGTCTGATGCGATCGCGTTCGTCCCGCTCAACCCATGCGCCGACGACCACACGCTGATCGTCCCGAGGCTGCACGTCGCCGATTTCACCACCGACCCAGAGGTGACTGCGGCGACTATGCGGCGCGCCTCGGAGTTCGCTTCCCTCGGTCAGCACGTGTCCGTGAACGTCGGCGCCGCAGCCGGACAGACCGTGTTCCATCTCCATGCTCACGTGTGGTCGTGCACCGGCTCGGACATGCCGTGGGAGGGGGCCTCATGATGGGGGCCAGTCATGCCGCGACCGGTTTGCTGACCGGTGCCACGGTTGGAGCTCTGCTCGGTACCCACGTCGCGGACCCGTTCATCTGCGCGGCGGTCGGCGCCGGTGCCGCCCTGTTGCCGGACCTCGACGAGCCGGGCAGCACTGTGGGCCGGTCACTGGGGTTGGTGACCGAGGGCACGTCGCGTCTGCTGCGGTCGGCGTCCCGCACCGTCTACGAGGCGACCGGGACCGCCTACGAGCTGCGCGCGGGGAAGGACGGCGGTCACCGACACCTGACCCACACCATCCCCGCCGTGGTGGTGTTCGGCCTCCTCGGATACGTCGTCGCCGCCGTCGCGCCGCTCGGGACCGCGCTGGTGGTGTTCGCCATGGCGGCCCTGGGCGCGGGCACGGTCGCCCGGTCGTTGAAGGGGTGGGGCCCGAAACGGAAACGGGCCGTCGCGGCGGCCGTCCTCGCGGTGGTGTGCGCGACGACGGCGGTGTACGCGCCGGGCGGTGCGCCGTGGCTGATCGGACTGACCGTGGCGGTGGGGTCGCTGACGCACGTTCTGGGGGACTGGCTGACCCGGTCGGGGGTGCCGCTGGCATGGCCGGTGAAGGTGAACGGGAAGCGGTGGTGGATGTTCCGGTCGCCGGTCGCGTTCCACACTGGGAAGTCGCCGGTGGAGACGGCCATCAAGTGGGCGAGCATCCTCGGGTCGGTGGCCGTGCTGATGGTCGGCGCGCAGACGGGAGTGGCCGCGTGAACACCCTAGATTCCTGGCTGTGGGCGTCTACCATTGGGGGCATGGACCCCCTCACTGCCATCACAGGGACCATCGGGCTCCTCGCTCTGGTGGGCCTGCTTGGGTGGCCCCACATCAGAGATGCCATAACGTCCCACTCGGACCGCCGCGCCGCCCTGGAGCAGGCTAAGCGCGACCGGCTGAATCCCCCCGCTGTCTGCCAGTGCGGGCATGGCAGGGCGTTCCACGCTGCCGCTGAGGCTGGCGCGGGCGCGTGTGCCGCGGAGGGCGCTCCGGAGCAGGACTGCCGGTGCCAGCAGTACACCGGCCCGGAGCCGCTGCCGGAGTTCCACGTCTGAGAACACGCGAGCAGGCCCCACCTTCGGGTGGGGCCTTCTTTGTGTCTGGGGTCTGACCGGTGATGATGGTCGGATGGTGGAGGAGTGGTGGGTCCGGTGCGTGGGTGGCCCGGAGGACGGCGAGTACATCGCGGTGGAGCTGGTGGATGGACGGCTTCCCCCGGCGGTGCAGGTAGAGGAGCGGGTTGAAGGGCGGTTGGTGGTGCACACCTACGAGCTGTTGCAGGACCGTGCCGCGGCTGCGAAGGCCACGTACCGCTTCGTTGATCCGGAGGGTTGATGTTCGTCCGTCGTGCTGTCGCTGATGATGGTCCCGCGATCGCGGGGCTGCTGCTTCGTGCTGCGGCGCGGTTTGAGGTGAAGGACTACCCGCGCGGGTGGTGGCCGGACGGGATTGAGGTCCTGGTGGCCATCTCGGACGGGCACCTCGTGGGCTGGGTTGAGGGTGTCTTGGATGGCGCGTACACGGGCCCTGGGGCGCCTGTTCCCCCGCCGCACGGGTATGTGTTGGGGATCGTGGTGGACCCGTTGTGGCGTCGTCTGGGGGCCGGTCGGGCGTTGTTGGACGGGTTCGTGGCGGTGGCGCGCGCGGCGGGGCTCTCGTGGGTGTTCTTGTTCCCCGAGGAGGGCGAGGAAGTCGCGGGCCGGGTGGCGTTCCTGCGCGCGGCCGGGTTCGAGGCGGTGGACGACCCCGACGAGGAATGGCCCGCGATGGGGCGGTGGGCTCGGGCATAATCGGGTCATGACCAACCCCCCTTCCGCTGGCGGCGGATGCCTTGGCCCCATCGCTCTTCTCGTGGGCTCATCCATTGTCGGAATCACCACTATGAGCGACTCTTCAGCGTTCCTCGTCACGCTGCTCGCGCTCTTCGCCTGCGTGTTCTCGATGTTCTGGGGTTTTCATCGTTTGGTGGTGCACCCGGGCTTGGCCCGCGCGGCGAATCAGGCTGCTGTGAACTTGGAGGCCGCGCGACAGAACACGAGGGATGAGGCGCGCCGCCAGCGTCGTCAGCGGGGCGACTTGTGATCTCCTGAACGGGTAGACTGTGTTCACGTCCGCGACCTTGTTCCCCATCTGATGATGTTGAGCCAGGTATCCACACGTGTGATGTGAGCGTTGGCCCCGCCTCGGCGGGGCCTTCTGCGTCAGAAGTAGCGCGAAACGCTCATCCGCTCATCCCCGAACTCCTCGGGCCGGTCCCATTCGATGACCAGCTCCTTGGTCTCATCCGGCAGCTCGACGTCATAGAAGTACGGGAAGTCGTGCGACTCACCAGGCTGGATCTTCTCCGCAGGTTCGTGCTCACGGATCGACTCGCCCTTCAGAGTGACGTTGAGCGCGACCTCTTCGCCTGTGTTCTTCACCTTTACGGAGCCTTCGTCGGTCGGCTCGTAGCTATCGTCGGCGAAGCGGCGCCATACGGCCCCCCTGTTCTTCACCTCCCACCGCACATGACAGGTTCGGGAGAGTCCTTTGGCGAGTCGAGTGGCCAGTTCGTCGGCGGAGGCTGATCGCTGCGCGGCTTCAGCGGAGATCTTCGCTGACCCAGCGGACTCCTTGGCGATCCCAGCGGACTCCTTGGCAACGCCAGTGGCTTCTTCGGCAGTTGTGGCTGAGCGATCTGCTGCACTGGCTGACTGCTCAGAGGCATTGGTGGAGCGGCACGCAAAGTAGAGACTGAAGCCGGAGATGACACCAGACGCGAGCGCGATGACAGCCGCGGTGATGGCGACGACGAGTTCCCAGTCAACGTTCATGGCGACAAGATAGCGACTACTGGGGGCTGCCGCGCTGGGTGTCCGCTTTCGGTCACTGCCGAAAGTCCCTGCCGGTGGGGGTGCAGGTCCGCCAAGATGATCGCCATGAGCGATCAACAGCGCCCCCGCAAGCCGTTCACGGTTCCCTTCAGAAAGATGCTGGAGGACTTCACCCGCAAAAACGCCAGGTCTACCATCAGTGGCGAGATCACGGAGCGTATTGAGCGCGCGGCAGGTGTCGACGACCTGCGCGACAGGGTTCCTTCGTGGGCACAGCAGGGCAACCTGTGGGGTGACCTGGAGGGCAAGTCCTGGGGCGAACTGGAGGGGCCTTTCGAGCAGGTCTTGGAGGTTGCGAAGAACCTTCCCCCCGAGGACCGGAAAACCATCCTCGATTTCCTGGAGAGCGCAGACACGAAACTGTCTGAGCTGGATTCGCAGATCAAGGAGCTACACACCAAGGCTGATGCTTCGGGCCGGAAGGCTAACTGGCATCTCGCGTGGGGGATTGTCGCTGGCGCGTTGATCGGGGTTGCTGGGAACTTCTTTGTCGCGTGGGTCATGGGTGGCTAAGGTCGCGAGACAAGGCGACTGGTTGTCCCGCCCGACAACTCCGAGCGGGCCGGGGCGCCAGCGGGAGACGCCCCGGGAGGGGAAGGTCAGCCGCGCGAGACCAACGGCACCAGCAGGTCTCGCCGGTCCCGGTCGATCAGGTAGTCCACGAGGCGGCGGACACGATCCGGGTGGTCGTTGTGCTCGACGTTGAACAACGGGCGCTTGTGCCGGATCGATGCGGCCTCCACAACCTCCGCGCTCGCACGCGTGGGGAACCGCTTCATGGTCGACCGCACCGCAAAGTCCATCCACGTGGAACGGCCCTCATGCGATGCCTGACGCCTCGGGAGCGAGTTCGTGATGCCGATGTACAGGAGGACGTCCTTCGCGTCGTAGTAGTGGTACAAGAGCGTCTCGTCGGCGCGTCGTCGGGCGCCGTGCGAGCCTTCTACCCAGTCTCCGTGCTTACTTCGGTAGGCGGCGCCATCGAAGACGAAGTCACCCTCCACTCCAGGGGGCGTGTTCTCCTCGGCGAAGAGGATGGAGAACTTTCCGATGGATCTCTCGTTGTCGTAGTCGATCAGGCGAGAGTCGATCATGATCCGAACCGCATCGAGGAACTGGTGTCGATCCCAGCCCAGAGCCCCATTGAACAGGTCGAGGGGGTTCCTCTTCCCGATGGACTGGTCGGCGATGGCCATCGCGATTTCGGTGACTTCGAGTGAGAGTCCTGCCTTGAAGACGAACATTCGCCAGTCTGCGAGGGGGTCGGGGGTAAGGTTCATGTTGGCCTTCTTCCTGGTGGTTCAGGTTGGGGGTCGGAGCCCGGCCGGTGGTGGTTCACCGGCCGGGCTTGTTGTTTCAGGCTTAGAGCTCATCTCAAAAGCCCTGCGAGATGCTCCTGAGCCTGGCATGATCACGTCCTGTGAGCGATGTGTTGCCCGATGGGCTCTGGGAGATCGTC
>NZ_JBEYHA010000027.1:0-75389 GCF_040635075.1 Nocardiopsis sp. NPDC007018 | reverse complement strand
GCCGGCCCGGCCCGCCCGCCCCGCTCCCGCGCGGGTGGCAACACCCCCCGCCCGCGCCCCGCGGCCCGGCCGCCCTCGGCCAGGTGGTTCGGGTCCACGCCGACCAGACCAGCGGCCCCGCCCACCGGTGCGGGTCCACACCGACCCCGCGAACCTCCCCGGCGAAGGAGCGGGACCCCGCCGACCACCCCGGTGGCCCTCCCGGCCGACGGGCCCGGCCATGAGATCGCCCACGCTCGGCCCACCTCCTCCCCGCGCTCGCCGCGACGCCCCGAGCCGACGCATCGCCCCAGGGAGCGGGCCGCGCGGCCCCGAACCGGGCCCTCGGCACCCGAACCCGCTGCGCGCGCCGTGCCACCGACCACATCCCGTGCGGGTTCCCCCGCTCCCACATGCGAGTACGCTCATCCGAAGGCCTCATCCGCTCATGGTCCCCCCGGGGACCGGCCGCTCCCCCGACCCCGTCGGTGCGCGAGTGCCGCAGCGCGGTCGGCGCTCGGTCGCTTCCCCGGCCCGGCGTCGGGCGAGGCCCGTGAAGCCAGTGCGTGGCCGTGCTGTCGAGCCCGCCGAACACCCGGCCGGGCCCTGCCAGTCGTGGCGGCCACCGGCACCCGCGTCGCGGCGCGTCTTCCGCGTCGCTCTCCTCTGACCCTGGGGCCCGTCACGCTCTCCTCGACACCGATCGCCCCGCCGTGCCGTCCGGCACCGCGGGCGCCCTTCGTCGTGCGCGCTCGCTGGACGGCGTCCCGGCTCCCGAACTCCACCGACGAACAGGCGGTTACCTCCGTGCGCACCACCCCCGACTCCGGAAGGGTCGGACTCCACGGCCCAGGGCCGTGTGAGACCTCATGCCGAGCGGCACGTGAGGAGTCGACCCATGAATGACGCTCCGGCCGGACGAAGAACCGTCGGGGTGGTCTTCTGGGCCTCCCTCGCGTTGTCGGCCCTGTTCGTGGTGTGGGGCGTGGCCGCCCCGAACCACCAGATGGCCACCATGAACTCCGCCCTGAACGCGGTCACCTCCAGCTTCGGCTGGGTGTACATCCTGCTGCCGCTGCTCCTGCTGGGGCTCCTGGTGTGGCTGGCGTGCAGCCGTTACGGGCGTATCCGGCTGGGCGCCGACGACGACCGCCCCGAGTTCGCCACCCACACCTGGATCGCGATGATCCTGTGCGCGGTGATGGGCATCGGCCTGGTCTCCTACGGCATCGCCGAGCCGATCTCGCACTTCGCGACCCCGCCGCACGACCTGGCCGAGCCGGGTACGCCCGGGGCCGCCGTCCTAGCCCTCCAGTACTCCTTCTACGACTGGGGGCTGCACGCCTGGGCGATCTTCGCGGTGTTCGGCCTGGCCCTCGGATACTCGATGTACCGCAAGCAGCGCCCCGGGCTGGTCAGCGCCCTGTTCCGGCCCCTGCTGGGCCGGCACGCCGACGGCCCCGCGGGCAAGGCGATCGACGTGTTCACGGTGTTCGCGACGCTGTTCGGCACCACCACGTCGCTCGGTCTGGGCGCGCTCCAGATCGACAACGGCCTGAACCGCGTCCTGGGCACGCCCACCGGGTCCACCACCCAGGTCCTCATCGTGGTCGTGGTCACGGTGCTGTTCAGCCTCTCGGCGGCCTCGGGGGTCAAGCGCGGCATCCGCTACACCAGCGAGATCAACCTGTCGGTGGCCTCGGTGCTCTTCGTGTTCGTGCTGTTCCTCGGCCCGACCGCGTTCCTGGTGTCGCTGTTCCTGGAGTCCCTGGGCCAGTACGGCGGGGACTTCCTCCAGATGAGCCTGCGCGGCCCGGCCTTCGGTGACACCGTCTGGCTCCAGAGCTGGACCTACTTCATGATGGCCTGGTGGGTGTCCTGGGGCGCCTTCGTCGGTGTGTTCCTGGCGCGCATCTCGCGCGGGCGCACGATCCGCCAGTTCGTCCTGGTGGTCCTGGGGATGCCGAGCCTGGCGTTCTTCGCCTGGTTCTCGGTGTTCGGCGGCGCCGCGATCGACCTGGACCTGAACCACGGCACCGACATCGCGGGCGCCACGGCGGCCGACCTGAACAGCGCCTTCTTCGTCACCCTGGCGGAGTTCCCGCTGCCCGTGCTGACGGCCACTCTGGTGGTGATCCTCGCGGTGCTGTTCTTCGTCTCCGGAGCCGACGCCAACACCTACGTGCTGGGCATGCTCACCACCCACGGGTCCATCAGGCCCCGGACGCCGATCCTGCTGCTGTGGGGCGCGGTGACCGGCGCGCTGGCGATCATCCTGCTGCTCTCGGGAGGGCTCAACGCCCTCCAGCAGACCGTGATCGTGGCCTCCGCGCCGTTCCTCGTGGTCATCGTGGGCGTGGTGGTCAGCTTCCTGCGCGACCTGCGTTCGGAGCCCGGGCCCGATCCCCGGCCCGCGCCCGTGTCGACCGGGCACCCGCGGGACGAGGTCGCCGTCGAGGGCTGACGGCGTCCGTTCCCGACGACGGCCTCCGGTTCCGACCGGCGGCCGTCGCGTTCCCCGGGGACCGCCCCGAGGGTGGGGGCAGGAGGGCGGAACGGCTCCTGGACTCCGCGCCCCCGCCCGGGGTTCACTGTGACCGCCGTGGGGATTCTTCCTCGCACGCCGCGGCCGTCCTGTTCCCACCCCCTCTGGGAGACCCCCACATGCGACCCACCCCCGCCCCCGACCGTTCACCCGGCCCCGCGAGGAGGCCCCGACTCGACCGCCGCACGCTCCGCTCCGACCTGCGCCACCTGCTCTTCGACTCCTCCGCGGCCCTGGTCGCGACCGCCGTCATCTTCGTCGTCCTGTACGTACGGATCGAGGGAGGCACCTCACAGACCCTGGAGGTGATGCCGTTCCTCGCCGACGCCCGGCGGTACTGGCTGTACTGGGCGTGCCAGGCCTTCGGCTGGTCGGCGCTGCTGTGGGCGTGGATCACCGTCATGCTCGGCCTGGTGCGCGCCACCCGTCCCCCGGCCTCCCTGCCGGTGCCCCTCTCGCGGCTGGAGCGCTGGCACCGGGTCACCAGCATCACCACCATCGGGCTGATGTTCGGCCACGCCCTCGCGTTCTTCCTCGAACTGCTCCGGGAGAACGCCGACGGCCTCGGCGCCCTCCCGCTCCTGTTCTCGGCGTTCGTGGACGTGTTCGTCCCAGGCGGGTACTCGTCGGGGACCGGTCAGGTGGCCATCCTGCTGGGACTCATCGCCCTCTACCTGGCGATCCCGCTGAGCCTGTCGTTCTACGTACGGGCCTGGACCGGGTCGCGGCTGTGGCGGGTCCTGCACCGGTTCGTCATCGTGGTCTACGTCCTGAGCGTGTGGCACACCCTGTTGTACGGCACGAACGTGTGGTTCGACGGCGCGTTCCGCACGGTCGTGTGGGCGCTCCAGCTGCCGGTGGCCCTGCTGTTCCTGGCCCGGCTGCTGACGCCGCTGCGCGCCGACGAGCGGCTGACCCGGGCCGACCTGGTCCGGGGCCGGGTGACCGGCGGTCTGGTCCGGCTCTGCGGGCGCATGCTCGCGGCCGCCGGTGTGGTGGTGCTGCTCCTGGTCACCGTGACCGGTCGGGACGGCGGCCGCACCCGGGGCGAGCCGTCCGGTGACCTGCTGGTCACCCAGCCCCTGGTGTGGGGCGGGCTGGCCGTCCTGTTGACCGTCATGGGCGCGGTGGCCCTGGCGGTGCGGGCCTCCGAGCGCGATTCCGGCCCCGCCGGTCCGCGAAGGCGGCCCGAGGAGGACACGCCCTAGCCGAGCGGCCGCCGGGACCGGACGTCCCGGCGGCCGCCCGTCTCACCCCTTCACGGCACCGCGCGTGATGCCGTTGACGAAGCTGCGCTGGAAGAGCAGGTAGACGACCACGATGGGGGCGATCACGATCAGGCTGGCCGCCGCGAGCAGCGGGACGTCGGTCCCGTACTGACCGACGAACAGGCCCAGTCCGGTGGGCGCGGTGCGCAGCGCCGGGGTCTGCACCATCACGAGGATGAGCAGGAACTGGTTCCACGACCACATGAACACCAACACCGACAGGGTCGTGACGGCGGGCCAGGAGATCGGCATCAGCACCCGGGCGAGCACCGCGCTGTCGCGGGCGCCGTCCACCCTGGCGGCCTCCACCAGCTCCTTGGGCACCCCGGCGAAGTGCGACTGCATCCAGTACACGCCGAAGGGCAGGAACAGGGCGACCTCGGCGAGGACCACCCCCGTGTGGGTGTTGGTCAGGCCCACCTCCCGGAGGTTGAGGTAGAGGGCGATGACCAGGAGTTCCACCGGCAGGGTGAGCCCCAGGACGAAGCCGAGCGAGAGCACGCGCCCGCCCCACGCGCCCAGGACCGCGAGCGCGTACCCGGCCAGGGTCGCGAAGCAGACCGTCAGCGGAACCACGAACGCGGCGATGACCAGACCGGACCTGGTGAGCTGGTCGAAGCGGCCCGCCTCCCAGGCCAGCCGGAAGTTCTGCCACGACCATTGGTCGGGCACGCCCAGCCCGCCGACCTGGGAGCCGGTGGGGTGGAGGGCGGCCAGGACGATCCCGACGAAGGGAAAGAGCACCAGCACGGCGATCAGCGCCAGCACGCCGTGCCGCAGGACCGAGACGGGGACGTCTTGACGCATCACTTCTCCCTCGCGAGCAGTCGGATGACGCTGACCAAGGCGACGACCAGCAGGGTCAGGACCACGGCGAGCGCGCTGGCCGCACCGACGTCGCCCTCGTTGAAGGCGAGCCGGTAGACGAGCAGGGCGGGCACGTTGGTCTGCCCGGCGGGGCCCCCGTTGGTGGTGACGTACACGAGGTCGAAGCTGGCCAGCGCGGCGATCGTGGTGATCACGCCCGCGATGCCCACCTCCTTGCGCAGCCCGGGCAGGGTGACGTGCAGGAACCGGCGCAGGCGTCTGGCTCCGTCGAGGGCGGCGGCCTCGTGCAGCGCCGGGTCGATCTTCTGGGCCCCGCTCATGAACAGCACCATGCACAGGCCGCTCATGCACCAGGTACCGATCAACCCCAGCGCGACGAGCGCGAGGTGGTAGTCGGCGAGCCAGGAGCGGGCCAGCCAGCCCAGGCCCACGGCCGCCAGGAACTCGTTGACGGCGCCGCCGCCGCTGTAGAGCCAGCGCCAGGTGGTGCCGACCGCCACCAGGGGCAGCACCTGGGGCAGGAAGTAGACCGTCCGGTAGAAGGTGGTGCCCCGCCCGCCCCGCGCGGTGAGCAGCCCGGTCATCAGCAGCCCGATCGCGATCGGCAGGAACGAGAAGAAGACGATGAGCACGAGCCCGTTGCGGATCGCCCCGGCGAGCAGAGGGTCGGTGACGACCCGCGTGTAGTTGGCCAGCCCCGCCCAGGCCGGGGCCTGGACGCCGTCCCACTCCAGGAAGGAGAAGGAGAGCGTGCTCAGCGCGGGGTAGATCGCGAAGCCGCCGTAGACGGCCAGGGCGGGCAGCAGGTAGAGCCAGCCCTTGAGCCCGGACCGGGTCCGGTGTCGGCGGCGCGGGCGCCCGCCCCCGGCGCCGGGGGGCGGCGCGGGGGCGGGCGCGGTGTGCCGGTGCGCGGGTCCTCCGCTACTCATGGTGGCTTTCCCATTCGGCCTGTAGGGAGGCGAGGAACTCCTCGGGGGTGGCGCTTCCGGAGATCAGCCCCTGGACGCCGGGGGTGAGCTGGTCGATCATGCCGGGCGTGGCGTAGTCCGGGAAGGGGACGATCCCCTCGTTGTCGGCGACGGTGCCGAACCCGGAGTTGACCTCGCCGAGCAGTCCGCGGCTCTCGGTGGGCGCCTGGGTGTCGACGGGCATGAAGCCGGTGGACAGCTGGATCTCGGCCGCCTCGACGCCGCTCAGGTAGTCGAGGAAGGCCGCGGCCACGTCCGGGTGGTCGGTGTGCGAGGACACCGCGTAGGCGACGCTGGCCCCGGAGGCGACCGGCGTCTGGTCCACGGTGGTGCCGGGCATGAGCATGAAGCCGACGTCGTCGCCCATCTCGGCCTCCAGTTCGAAGGCGGCCCAGTTGCCGGTCACGAGGAACATGCCGTCGCCGTCGACGAACGCGGCGCGGGCGTCGTTGTCGGAGGTGGCGTTGGCGCTCTCGGGGACGTACCCGGCCTCCACCCAGCGGTGGAAGGTCTCGGTGGCCTCGGCGGCGGCGTCGGTCTCGATGGTGGACCCGGCCGCTCCGTACACCCAGTCCTTGTACTCGCCGTGGTCGCCGAGCACGTTGAGCAGGGCGTTCCAGATCTGGAATCCGCCAACCTCGAGGCCGCCGACGCTGAGGGGTGCGATGTCGGCCTGGTCGGCGAGGTCGAGGGCGGTCTCGAAGTCCTCCAGGGTGGCGGGCGGTTCGGGGACGCCGGCCTCCTCCAGGAGCGCGGTGTTGTAGAAGACGCCCAGGACGGAGAGGGCTCCGGGTGCGGCGTAGAGGCTGCCGGTGGCGAACTCGGAGGCCTCGTCGTCGGACCGGAGGGGTTCCAGGCTGGCGGCCGGGAAGGACTCGTCCCAGCCGTAGGCCTCGGCGTAGGGGTCGAGGTCGAGGATGTGGCCGCCGGGGATGAGGGAGCGCATCGCGCCGGGGTTGTACTGCGCGATGTCGGGGGCGTCGTCCGAGGTCATCGACAGGCTGATGGTCTTGACGTAGTCGGTGAACTGGGTCTGCTGGAGCTCGACCGTGACGTTGGGGTACCTGGACGTGAAGCCCTGGACCAGCTCGTGGGTGGGCGGGTCGTCGGCGAACGCGAGCGTGAGGGTGGCCTCGGCGTCGCCGATGTCGGTGGAGATCTCACCGGGGGTGTTGTCCTGGGCGGAGCCGGTGGTCAGGGCGGCGCAGGCGGTGAGCGTGAGCGCGGCCGAGGCGGCCGCCGCCGAGAACGCCGCGGCGCGTGTGGCCTTTTCCTTGGGGGGCATCCTGTTTCTCCGTTGATCCTTTGTGGTGGGGGGTGCCGACACTCCTGGGGAGAGCGGACTCCGGTCCCTGGGACGGCGCGCGAGAACAGGGAACACCGATGGGGGATCACGCTGGCCGGGCGATGTCCTTGCGTTTCGCCCGCCGCAGCGTCGGGACGTCGAGGGCCCGGTAACCCAAGGCTTGTCCGGCCTCAGATCGGTTATGTACTGTACGTAACTGAATTCTCACGACGCAACTTGGATAACCTAAATGTCCGCTATAGCAACAAATTCTCCCTTTTGGGAAACCGTGGCACTCGGATTGGTCACCAGGATTCTCGGACCCGTTCACACGGAAGTCCACTTTCGGGAGCTCGACGCGCGGGAAAGGGCGTTCGAGTTCAGTGCCCGGGAGGGCGCGCTCACCATCGCCGCCACCGACGCGCTCGCCGCGTCCGTGGGTCTGCACACCTACCTCCGGGAGGTCTGCGGAACCGCGGTCGGCTGGGACACGCCCCGGCCGCTGCCCGTCACGGAGTTCCCGGACGCCCCGCCGACCCGGCGCACCGCCGAGACCGACCAGCTCTACTACCTGAACTTCTGCACCCAGGGCTACACGGCCGCGTACTGGGACTGGGACGACTGGGAACGCGAGATCGACTGGATGGCGCTGCACGGCGTCACCCTGCCCCTCACCCTGCTCGGCCACGAGGCCGTCCTCCTGGACGCCTACGCCGCGCTGGGGCTGGACGAGTCCACGGTGCTGCGCTTCCTCGGCGGGCCCGGCTACCTCCCCTGGCAGTACATGGGCAACCTCGACGGCTTCCCCGGTCCGATGCCCTCCTCCTGGGTCGACGGCCACCTGCGGCTCGCCCGACGGGTGCTCGAACGCCAGCGGTCCTTCGGCATGACCCCGGCCCTGCCCGGCTTCACCGGGCACGTACCCGACGAACTCGCCCCCGGGCGGACCCGGACCCGCACCTGGCAGGGGTTCACGACCCACGTCCTGGACCCCGCCGACCCCCGGTACGCGCGGGTCGCCGAGGAGATCGCACGCAGCCAGGCCCGGCTGCTGGGCACCGACCACCTGTACGCGCTCGACCCGTTCATCGAGATGGTGCCGGTGGACGCCGACCCCGCCTTCCCGGGGCGGGTGGCGCGGGCCACCCTGGCGGGCCTGACCGAGGCCGACCCGGACGCGGTGTGGGTACTCCAGGCCTGGCCCTTCTCCTACCAGCGGGACTTCTGGTCGGACTCGCGCGTGCACGCCTTCCTGGACGCGATCCCCGACGAGCGCCTGCTCGTGCTCGACCTGTGGGCGGAGGAGGACCCCCAGTGGTCCCGGCTGGGGGCGTTCGGCACCAAGGAGTGGGTGTGGTGCGCGCTGCTCAACTTCGGCGGCCGCACCGACCCGATCGGCGACCTCCAGGGCGCGGTGGACGGGATCAACGCCGCCAAGGCCGCCGGGAACCGCCCCGTGGGTCTCGGACTGTCCATGGAGGCCACCCGGAACAACCCGGCCTTCTTCGAGCTGGTGGCGGACCAGGCGTGGACGCGCACCGGTGACGTGTCCCGGGACTGGCTGCCCGGGTTCGTGCGCGGGCGCTACGGGCCGGAGGCCGACCCCGCGCTGCTGGCGGGCTGGCGCGCACTGAACACCACCGTCTACGGGGCGTCGGGGGTGCGGATCTTCCCGGAACAGTTCAACGGGGTGCTGACCGCCCGGCCCGGTTACACGGACTTGGCCCGGCCGGAGAGGGTGCGCGCGGAGGTCGACGGGCTGGTCTGGTACCCGTGGACCGACCTCGTTGGAGCCTGGGAAGCGCTGGTGGGCGCCGCCGAACGGGAGCCCGCGCTGGCGGAGGGGCCGCTCGGCGGGGACCTGGCCGACGTGGCCATGGCGGTGCTGGCACGGGTGGCCGACCACCGGTACGCGGAGCTGGTGGAGGCCGCGGCCGCGCGCGGCGCGGTCTCGGCCGAGGACGTGGAGCGGTTCCTGCGCGTGTTCGACGACCTCGACGCGCTGCTGGCGACCCGCCCCGAGTACCGGTACGCGACCTGGGAGGCCCGGGCGGAGTCGTGGGCGGCCGACGACACCGACCTGCGCGTGCTGCGGGACAACGCCCGCCGCGTCCTCACCGTGTGGACCACGCCCGGGGACACCGTACTGGACGACTACGCGGCCCGGCTGTGGGCGGGCCTGGTCGGCGGCTACCACCGGCCCCGGTGGGAGGCGTGGGGGCGGGGCCTGTCGCGTGCCGTCGTGGACCGGCACGGGGCCACGGCGGAACTGAACCGCGAGTTGACCGGGATCGCGGAGCGGTTCCTGGCCGAGGGGGCACCGACGGTGGAGGTCCCGCCGGAGGGGGTGGTGGGGCGGTCGCGCGCGCTGCTGGAACGCTACGGCCGCGCCGGGGCCCCGCGAGGACGGTGATCGGCCCGTGCCCGGCCCATCCGTCCCTCACGACTCCCGACCCTCGCCCTCCTCGACCGTTCCCGCGCTCCATCGTGTGGTCCGCTCCGACAGTGGAGGACAGGAACCGACCGCCACTCCTGCGAGGGTGTCCCCGCACCACGACGAACGGGGGAACCGACCATGGCCACGAGGACCGCGCCCGTGCTGGACGACCGCGCGCTGAACCGCGCCGCGCTGGCCCGGCAGGCCCTTCTCGAACCGACCACCCGGTCGGTGTGGGAGACCGTCTCCCACCTGGGCGGGCTCCAGGCCCAGGAGCCCCAGGAGCCGTTCGTCGGGCTCTGGTCCCGCATGGCCTCGTTCGATGCCGCACAGCTCTCCGACCTGCTCAGCGCACGGCGCGTCGTGCGGGTCCACCTGATGCGGCGCACCGTCCACCTGGTCACCGCCGAGGACGCCCTCGCCTGGAGGTCCCGGTTCGATGCCATGCTGCGGCAGAAGGTCATGGGCGTCTACCGGGCCGACCTGCGCGGGGTCGACCTCGACGCACTCGCCGAGGCGGGCCGCGCGGTGATGTCCGACGGGCGGCCCCGGTCCATGACCGAGCTGGTCGCGGCACTCTCCGACCGCTGGCCGGAGCCGGGGCGGCGTCCGCTCGGCGAGATGCTGGTCTCGGCCCTGCTGCCGGTGGTGCAGTCCCCGCCTCGCGGGCTGTGGCGCACCGGCGGCGGGGTGCGCAACGTCCTGGTCTCCTCGTGGCTGGGCCGGGAGCCCGATCCCCTCGCCCCCGAGGGCTCCGACCCCGTCGGTGAGGCCCTGGTCCGGCGCTATCTCGCCGCGTACGGTCCGGCCACCACCACCGACCTGCGTTCCTGGTGCGGGCTGGCCGGGCTTCCGGCGGCGGTGGCCGCGGTCCGGGGCGAGCTGGTCTCCTTCCGGGACGAGCGTGGCAGGGAGCTGCTCGACCTGCCGGACGCGCCCCGCCCGGACCCCGGCACCGCGGTTCCGGTGCGGTTCCTGCCCGCCTTCGACAACGCGGTGCTCGGGTACCACTTCCGGAACCGGATCATCGACGACGAGCACCGGGGGCTGTCGGTGGCGGGCGAGCGCGTGGTCCTGGTGGACGGCCGGGTCGGCGCGACCTGGCGGGTGGAGGACGGCGCCGTGGTGGTCGACCCGCTGCGCTCCCTGTCCCGGACCGACCGCGAGGAGGTCGCGGAGCAGGGGCGGCGGCTGGCGCTGTTCCTCTCGGACCAGCGGTGCGACCGGGTACGCGTGGGGACCTCCCCCGCGTGAGCCCCGCCCAGGCGCACCGAGCCGCCGCCGACCGACCCCGACCGACTCCGGAGCGACCCCCGACCGGGCCTGCGCGCGCACGGCGCACGCGCGGCGCGGCCGGGGGCGCGGCGCCGGTCAGCCCTGTCGGCCGTTGGCGGCGAGTCGGCGCAGGGTCTGTTCCGAGGCGGTCGTCATCTCGTTCGGGACACCGAGGGAGTCGAGGTAGTCCGCGGTGGCCCGCACCTCCTCACTGCGGCGCGACGCGTGCTTGACGGTGCCGCTGAGAAAGCGGTCGACCAGCTCCGTTCCGCCCGTGAGCTGCGCGGCCACCTGTTCGCGCACCCATTCCTCCGCCCCGGCCGCCCGGCCCGCCATCACGGCCTCGCACACCACGGAGGCGAGGGGCTTCATCAGGGAGCTGCGCAGGAGCTTGCGCGCCGTGGCCTCTCCCGGTTCCCCCTCCAGGACCTCCACGCGGGCGCCGAGGGGTGCGCACACCCGCGCGACGTCGGCGGCGCCCGGGCCGCTGGCGATGAGGTCGGTGGCGGCTCCCCCGATGGTCATCGGGCCGAGGATGGCGACGTCGGCGAACCGGGCCCCGGTGGAGCCGACCCTCGTGCCGATCGCCCGCATGGTGTCGGGGGCGGCGGAGGTGAGGTCGGCGTAGACGGTGTCCGGGCGGAGCGCTCCGAGCACGCCGTCCGCGACGGCCGGTGCGACGGAGGCGGAGGTGAGGACCAGTACCAGGTCCGCACCGGCCACGGCCGCGTGGGCGGAGTCCGCGCGGTGGACACCGTCGGGGGTGTCCGTGGGGCCGGGGTCGAAGCCGGTGACCTCGTGGCCCTTGGCGGTGAGCGCGCTGGCGTAGATGTTCCCGGCCTCACCGAGGCCGATGACCGTGATGCGCATGGTGACCTTTCGTCGTGTGGGAGCCGACGACGGTCCGGTGCGGCGCGCGGGTGCGCCCGCCCCGTCCGGTCGCCGCTCCGCCGTGGTCCGGCGGGCGGCGTTCCCGGTACGGGTCAGGCGCTGGGCCGGATCACGGGCGGGCGTGCCGTCCGCTGAGGGCGGAGGCTGCTCTTCGGAGTTCGGGGACGGCCTGTCGTAGGCGGTCCTTGGAGGTGTGTTCGGAGGGTCCGGACACGGAGAGGGCGGCGAGTACCTCGCCGGTGGGGCCGGTGACGGCGACGGCCGCGGCGGCGACGGCGACGTCGCGCTCACCGATGGTCAGGCTGTGGCCGTCCCTGTCGATGTCCTCGAGTTCGCGGCGTACGCGTTCGGGGTCGAGCGGTTCTCCGGCGGCGTTGACGCACCCCTCCGACATCGCCGCCACGGCGTCCCGCTCGTCCTTGGGCAGGTGGGCCGCGATGACCTTGCCGGACCCCACGTAGAGCGGGAACCAGCGGCCGATCGGAACCTGGTAGTGGAGCTGGGGGCTGCCGTCGACCCGCACCGCGAGCACGCGCTCGAAGCCGCTGCGCACGTACAGGGACGAGGTGAGCCCGGTGACCGAGGTGAGGCTCTGCATGACGGGACGGGCCTGTTGGGTGAGCTGGTCGTTGACCAGGAACCCGTGGGCCATGCGCAGCACGGCCACGCCCAGGCGGTAGGTCTGGTTCTCCGTGACCACGAGGCCCCTGCGCTGGAGGACGGCGAGCGACCTGAGCACGGTGGCCGGGTGCAGGTCCACCAGGCGGCACAGGTCCACCAGGCGCAGCGGGGTGTCGCTGCGTTCCAGGGCCTCCAGGACGTCAAGGGCACGCTCCACACTGCGTACCGTGGGCTGGCCCGACGACTCTGCGGCCACTGCGGAACCCCTCAGGGTAGGGAGCTGAATGTCCCGCAAATGCTACAGGGAGGCGATCCTCGCCCGTGCCTCCTCCTCGCTGGCGCGCTTGGCCTCGGCGGCGGTGACGATCTCCTCCAGCCGGTGCCTGGGGATGACGGTGACGCCGTCGTCGTCGCCCACGATCACGTCGCCGGGGTTGACCACGACGCGGCCGACGGAGACGGGGACCTGGAGCAGGCCGGGGCCATTGCGGTAGGGGCCCGCCGGGGTGACGGCGCGGGCCCAGGTCGGGAAGCCGATGGCGCCGAGGTCGTCGGCGTCGCGGACGGCGCCGTCCACGACGAACCCGGCGAGGCCGCGGGCCTTGGCCCGTCGGCCCATGAGGTCGCCGAGCAGGGCGCGGTGCGTGACCGCCTGGCCGTCGATGACGAGGACGTCACCGGGCGCCGCGGTGTCGATGGCCTCGTGGATGAGCTTGTTGTCGCCCCCTGCGGTCATCACCGTGAAGGCCGGTCCCACCACCTTCGCGCCCTTCCAGACGGTCGAGATGGCGGCCTCGGCCACGTACAGGCGGTCGAGCACGTCACCGACGTTGGCCGCGGGCAGCGTGCCCAGACGGCGGTGCAGGTCATCGGGCAGGGGTGTGGTCTGTCCCGTCATGGGGTTCCTTTCGAGGGCGCGAGTCGCCGAGTTCCCTTGGCGACACCACCAACATTTCATCTAGTGAAGTTCATTGTCAATGCATGAAATATGCATGGCTTCTTGTCACCACTACGCCACCATCCGCAACCAACGAAGGCGGGGCGCCCGACCCGAACCGAGCCGCGCCCCGCCTCCGCGAGGTGGAGGATTGTGAGGTCAGGCCGCCGGAGTCTCCTCCTGGTCGTCACCGTGGAGGTAGGAGGCGAGGAAGGCGATGACACCGAAGGTGGAGGCGAGGGTCACCGCGGGAACCAGCAGGTACTCCGAGGCCGCGCTGACCAGCGCGGGCTGCGACAGGACGGTGCCGACCAGCTGCCCCAGCACCATGAGGATCGCGACGAGGAAGAACCCGGCGAACGTCGCGACGAAGAGGACCCGGAGGATGCTCAGCGCGAGCTGGCGCGCCGACTGTTTGCGTTCGGACATCAGGTGCCCCTTTCTGTTCGGGCGGGCGGCCGTACCGCCCGCCCGGGACGCGATGGATCAGACGACGAAGATCGGCAGGACTCCCCAGCCCACGAGACAGGCCAGGAGGATGATGGGCACGAGGTAGAACAGGATCAGCGGCACGAAGGTCTTCTCCGCCTTGACCTGCACGATCCCCGACGCGATGAAGATCGGCGCGGAGGGCGGGGAGGACCCCTCGGTGGAGGCGGCCACCAGCGGCACCACCAGCGCGATCACCGGGTCCACGCCCACGGCGACGAGGCTGAGGAAGGACACCTGGCCCACGGCGGTCAGCGCGGCGGTCGAGGTCAGGGGGATCGAGACGACCGCGACCAGGAAGACGGTCAGCGCCACCATGAGGAAGGGCCCGGCGTTGAAGTAGCCCAGGACCTGCTCGACGTCCTCGGCCAGGCCGAGGTCCGCGAGCACGCCGCTGGCGGCCATCGCGAAGATCAACAGCGCGCCGATGGTGCCCAGGCGCGGCATCGCGGCGAGCACGAAGTCGTACCACTGGCGTGCGCTGCCGGGCAGCTCGCGGCGGCCGACGATGGCGGCGATGAGGATGATCAGGATCGGAATCCACGTGATGAGCGAGATGTCGCCGAGCGCGTCCCCGAGGCGGTCCGGCGAGCCCAGGTAGTCCGAGAGCGGGCCGGTGGTGACCGCGATCGGGATGAGCGCGCCGAGGTAGATGAGGGTGGCGGGCCATCCGGTACGCCACACCCGTGCGAACGGGAGCCGGGCCTCGTCCTCGGCCACCCGCACGCCGTCCACCCGGACGAACACGAAGGCCATCACGAGCCGGTGCAGGACCTGGTACAGGCCGGTGACCAGCAGCGCGAGGTAGATGTCTCCGGTCGAGACGGCCGCACCCGCGAAGCCGAGCATGATCACCATGGACGAGCTGGGCGGCAGGGCGGCTCCCATACCCCCGTTGCCCGCGAGGATCGTGGCCGCGCGCGCCCGGGTGAAGCCGTTGCGCACCATCCAGGGTCCGGTGACCGAACCGGTGGAGGCGACGTTGCCCGAGTTGGACCCCGAGAGCGCCCCCATCACGCCGGAGGCGACGACGTCGACGTAGGCGGGGCCGCCGCGCAGGCGTCCCAGGGCCGCGTTGAGGATGTCGAGGATCTTGTTGATGAGGCCGGTGCGCTCGATCATGTACGCCATGAACACGAAGGCCAGCGCGGCGTAGATGACCTCGTTGGAGGTGGTGTTCACGAGGCCGGAGACCATCGCTCCGAAGAAGTCCCCGCCCGCGAACAGACAGGTGACGACGAAGCCGAGGAACATGGCCTCGCCCATGTTCCTCTTGAAGACGGCGCTCCAGACGATGATGACCGCGATGAAGGCGGCCAGGGCCAAGAGGGCTGAGGGCATGGGAGGCTCCCGGGCTCGGTGATCGGGGAACGGCGTCGCGGAGGACGCCGGGCGGTGGCGGACCGTTCGGAGGAGTGCGAACGGTCGGCGGGGTGGGGAGGCGGTCCTCTCCCACAGGTCGCGTGTTTTCATCTGGTCGAAACAAAGTTTCAACTAGTGAAGTGTAAGTGCGCTGTGTGAAGTGTGTCCCAGGTTACGTCGAACGTCAACCGTGCACCGAGAATCTTCTGACCTGCAAAGCGACCGTCACGGGGCGCGCACGGACGCGGGCACGCCCAAGGCACACGCGGCCAACGCCCCGCTACGGTCCGCCGCTCTCCCGGATCGCCCGGCACACAGGGCATCCGGCCCCCGGAGGGGGCGGGCGGCCGGACTCCCGCCCCCGGGAAGGGAAGGGGCCTCAGTCCGACCCGCGCTCGGCGATGCTCTCGGCCAGGGCCAACGTGCGCAGGGCCGCGGCCACGACCGGCGCGTCGACGAAGCGGCCGTCGGCCAGAGCGATCGCGCCGCCCCCGCGCACCGACTCCGCGGACGCGCCCTCGGCCGCCTCGGCGATCTGGCGGGCACGGGACACCTCCTCCTCGGAGGGGGTGAAGGCCCTGCGGATCACCGGGACCTGGCGGGGGTGGATCGCCGAACGGCCGAAGAGCCCGCTGTCACGCCCGCGCAGGCAGGAGCGGTACAGGCCCTCGGTGTCACGGACGTCGATGTAGGCGGCCATCCCCGGCGCCGCCAGCCCGGCGGCGGCCGAGGCGACGACGATGCGGGTCCGCAGCCACGCGAAGGCCTCGTCGCCCCGCAGACCCAGTTCGGCGGTCAGGTCCGCCTCCCCCAGGGCCAACGAGCGCACGGCCGGGTGAGCCGCGATCTCCGAGGCGTTCTCCACGCCCCGCGCCGACTCCAACAGACAGTCCACGGGCACGCCCTCGCCGACGGCGTCCACGACGAGGTCGACGTCCCGCACGGACTCGATCTTGGGCACCCGCACCCCGTCCGCGCCCCCGGCCGCCACGGCGGCGGCGTCGAGCGCGGCCCACTCGCTGTGCGGGGCGTTGATCCGCACGTGCACCCGCACCCCGTCGTCGGCCGACCCCGCGCGGCGGGCGTCGAGGAAGTCCCGCACGTTGCGTCGGGCCGCTTCCTTGGCCGGGGGCAGGACCGCGTCCTCCAGGTCGAGGATGACGGCGTCGGCCCCTGAGGCGACCGCCCTGGCGAAGCGCTCGGGACGGTCACCGGGTACGTAGAGCCACGTGACCAGTGGCGCCTGGGTGCCGCTCATCAGATGACCCCCGCTTCGCGCAGCCCGGTCCGGGCCTGCTCGGAGTAACCGAGCTCCGCCAGGACCTCGTCGGTGTGACGGCCCTTGGGCGGACCCACCCAACGGATCTCACCGGGGCTCTCGGACATCCGGAAGGGCACGTTCTGGATCGCCACGCTCCCCAGTTCGTCGTCGGGGACGTGCACGATCGTCTCCAAGGCCCGGTACTGCGGGTCGTCGGCGATGTCGGACGCGTCGTAGATGGGCGCGATGGCCGCCTGCGCCCGGTCGAACTCCGCGATCACCTCGTCCGCGTCGCGCGCGGCGATCCAGGAACCCACGGCCTCGTCGAGTTCGTCGGCGTGCTCGTAACGGGTTCGGCCGGACGCGAACCAGGGCTCGTCCACGAGGTCCTCACGCCCCACCAGGCGCATCACGCGTTCGGCGATGGACTGGGCACTGGTCGAGATCGCCAGCCAGCGGCCGTCCCGGGTCCGGTAGGTGTTGCGGGGGGCGTTGCTGGTGGACCGGTTACCCGTCCGCTCCGGGATCGCCCCGGTCGCGTGGTAGGCGGTGAGCTGGGGGCCCAGGACCGTGAGGATCGGCTCGATGATGGCCAGGTCGATCACCTGGCCCCGGCCGGTCTCCTCCCGGTGGTGCACGGCGACCATGACGGCGTAGGCCACCGCCAGCGCGGCGATCCCGTCGGCCAGGGCCAGGGGCGGGAGCGTGGGCGGCCCGTCGGGCTGACCGGTCATGGCGGCGAAGCCGCTCATGGCCTCGGCGAGGGTCCCGAAGCCGGGGCGGTGGGCCATCGGCCCCTTCTGCCCGAACCCGGTGACGCGGGCGACGATGAGCCGGGGGTTGCGTTCGAGGAGCGTCTCGGGGGCGAGGTTCCAGCGTTCGAGGGTGCCGGGGCGGAAGTTCTCGATGAGGACGTCGGCCTCGTCCAGCAGTCGGAGCGCCACTTCCTGGCCCTCGGGCCGGGACAGGTCGAGCGTGGTCGTGCGCTTGTTGCGGGCCAGCATCTTCCACCAGAGCCCGACCCCGTCCTTGGTGGGCCCGTGCCCCCGGGCCGGGTCGCCGCGACGGGGGTGCTCGACCTTGACGACGTCGGCGCCGAAGTCGCCGAGGTAGGTGGCGGCCATCGGACCGGCGAAGAGCGTGGCCGCGTCGACGACCTTCAGGTTGCTCAGTGATCTCATAGCAAACAACTTATAAGATATATAACCAGGCGCAAGGGGGTCCCCAGCCATCCGGCGCCACCGCCGCGCTCTCGCCACGGCCCCGCCACCGCCCGAACGCCGACGGGGTACCGGGTCCCGAACCCCTAAGCTGGGTTCCATGAACATCGTGTCGACGGGGAGGTCCGCTCTTGTCCGCCTCTGGTAGCGGGGAGACAGCGGGGTTCCCGCGTACTGGACGTCCGCCCACAAGCAAGGCCGAGTACGTACACGAGACGCTCCGGCACGAGATCGTCAACGGGGTCCATCCCCCCGGCTCCTCGGTCAACCAGGACGAGGTGGCCACCCGCCTCGGGGTCTCCATCACGCCCGTCCGCGAGGCGCTGCGCCGCCTGGAGAGCGACGGCCTGGTCACCTACCGCGCCCACCACGGCGCCACCGTCTCCGCCCTCGGGGTGGAGGCGGCCGAGGAGCTCCGGCTCCTGCGCGCCTCGGTGGAGGGGCTGAGCGCCCGGCTCGCCGCCCAGCGGATCACCGAGGGGCAGCTCGCCGAGCTCACGGCCGTCCACGACCGCATGGTCGCCGCCGCCCGGGACTCCGCCGACTCCCAGGAGCTGGCCCGGGACAGCCACCTGTTCCACCAGATGGTCGCCGACATCGGCGGCCCCGCCCTGCTGGGCGGACACGTCCGCTCGCTCCGGCGCAACAACCCCATCCTGGAGACCGTCTCTCGTTGGAAGGACCCAGCCAGGGTCCGCTTGTACCTGGACGCGCACGGAGAGATGCTCAGGGCCTTCGCGCAGGGCGACGCCGAGGAGGCCGAACGCCTCATGGCCGAGCACATCCTGGCCTCCCCCGGCGAGGACGCGGACCGCTAGCACGGGCGCACCGGGCCCTCACTCGGCACACCCGCCACATGAGTCGGGGGCCGGGATGCCCGGGAATCACGGGACCGGCTCCACACGGGACGCCGAATGCCCCGCGGGCGTGCCGGACCCTCACCCGGCACATCCGTCGCATGAGCGGGGCGCCGGGAGGCCCGGGACCGACCCCGCACGGACCCAGGAGCCTCAGGAACCCCGGAATCCCAGGGGCCCGAGGCGCCCCGTCACCCCTGCCGTCCAGCGCCGGGCACCTCGACCACCTACGGCATCCACGTCACCAGCGGCTTCCCCGACATCCGCGCCCGGGCGGGCCGGTCCGCCGCCTGCCCACCGCGCGGAAGGCGCGGCACCCGGGTACGCGTCGAGGCGTCGCTCACGTGAGGTCGGCACCCGTGGGCGCACTCCACCCCGCCCGTGGGCGGTCCCGAACGGTGCCGTCCGCAGGCCCGCCCGCCCCCGACTTGTGAATTCCTGTGCCGATGACGCATCATGGCTTCGTGATCGCACATGTAAACGTTTCCACGCGGTTCGCCGAGGGGGTCCCTCGAGGCTCTCACCGGGCTGACCACACCCCGGAACCCGCGCGATACCGCGCCCCGGACCGCACCCCGGAACCCGCGTCCACGGGTGGCCCGGAGTGGTAGGCATCAAGGACGTCGCCGCCGCCTCCGGCCTGTCCGTGGCCACGGTCTCCCGCGCCCTCAACGGCCACGCCTCCGTCAGCGAGGCCGCCCGCGCCAGGGTGCTCGCGGCCGTCGACGCCCTCGGCTACCGGCCCAACGCGGTGGCGCGCTCCCTGCGCACCGACCGCACCGGCACCATCGGCCTCGTCATCAGCGACGTCCTCAACCCCTACTTCACCGAGCTCGCCAGAGCCGTGGAGGAGGAGGCCCGCGCACTGGGCTTCAGCGTGATCATCGGCAACGCCGACGAGCGCGCCGACCTGGAGGACCACCACGTCCGCAACCTGCTCGAACGCCGGATCGACGGGCTCCTGGTCTCCCCCGCCGACGGCCACTCCCCCAGCACCCTCGACGCCGCCGCCGGGCCCACCCCCGTGGTCTTCGTGGACCGGTGGATCGCCGGGGCCGACGCCCCCGTGGTGCGCGCGGACGGCCGTGACGCCGTCCGCGACCTGGTCGACCACCTGCACGCCCTGGACCGCCGACGGATCGCCGTGATCACCGGCCCCGCCGCCACGACCACCGGCCGCGAACGGCTCGACGCCTTCCGCTCGGCCCTGGCCCGCCACGGGCTCCCCCTCCCGGAGGAGTACGTGGGGCGCGGCGACTTCCAGGCCGAGAGCGGCCGCCTGGCCACCGAGCGCTTCCTCGACCTGCCCGAACCCCCCGACGTCGTCTTCGCCACCGACAACCTCATGGCGCTGGGCGCCCTCGACGCGATCTCCGCGCGGGGCCTGCGCGTGCCCGACGACATCGGGCTCGCCGCCTTCGACGACATCCCGTGGTTCTCCCACACCGACCCGCCGATCACCACGATCGCCCAGCCCACCGCCGAACTCGGGCGGGTGGCGGTGCGGGCCCTGGCCGCGCTCATCGAGGGCGAACCCGCGACGTCGACGGTCCTGCCCGCCCACCTGGTCGTCCGCCGCTCCTGCGGCGAGCCCGTCGCACCAACCCAGTCAGGAGGAGCCGCACGTGAGTAGCCCGCACGAACTGCTGCGCATCGAGGGCGTACGCAAGGCCTTCCCGGGGGTGGTGGCCCTCGACGACGTCGGCTTCGACCTGCGCCGGGGCGAGGTCCACGCCCTCCTCGGCGAGAACGGGGCGGGGAAGAGCACCCTCATCAAGGTGCTCTCCGGCGCGCACCGCCCCGACCGCGGGCGCGTCCTCGTGGACGGCGAGGAGGTCGTCATCCGCGACGCCCAGGACGCCGCCCGGCTGGGCATCGCCACCATCTACCAGGAGTTCAACCTGGTCCCCGACGTCACGGTCGCGGAGAACATCTTCCTGGGCCGCCAGCCTCGCCGGTTCGGTCTGATCGACCACCGGCGGATGGAGGCCGACGCCGCGCTCCTGCTGGACCGCGTGGGCGTGCGTGTCTCCCCGCGCGCCAAGGTGCGCGGGCTGGGCATCGCCCAGCTCCAGATGGTGGAGATCGCCAAGGCGCTCAGCCTGGACGCCCGGGTGCTCATCATGGACGAGCCCACGGCCGTGCTCACGACCGGCGAGATCGAGCGGCTGTTCGAGATCGCCGGGCGGCTGCGCGACGAGGGTGTGGGCATCGTCTTCATCACCCACCACCTGGACGAGATCGCCGCTCTGGCCGACCGGGTGACGGTCCTGCGCGACGGCCGCTCGGTGGCGCACGTGGGCGCCGACACCCCCGAGGACGAGCTGGTCCGCCTGATGGTGGGGCGCAGCATCGACGAACAGTACCCGCGTGAGCGCCCCGAACCCGGTGAGCCGCTGCTGCGGGTGCGCGGCCTGACCCGCCACGGCCGGTTCCGGGACGTGGACCTCGACGTACACGCGGGCGAGGTCGTCGGCCTCGCCGGGCTGGTGGGCGCGGGCCGCACCGAGGTGGCGCGTGCGGTGTTCGGCGCCGACCCCTACGACGCGGGCGAGGTCGAGGTGGTCGGCGTGCCCCTGCCCGGCGGCGACGTCAGCGCGGCCATGCGGGCCGGGCTGGGCCTGGTCCCCGAGGACCGCAAGGGCCAGGGCCTGGTCCTGGACGCCTCCGTGGAGGAGAACCTGGGCCTGGTCACCCTCGGCCCCACCAGCCGGGCCGGGTTCGTGGACCGTTCCGGGCAGCGGACCTCCGCCCGCCGAATCGCCGGCGAGCTGGGGGTGCGCATGTCCGGCATCGACCAGCACGTGCGCACCCTCTCCGGCGGCAACCAGCAGAAGGTCGTCATCGGCAAGTGGCTGCTGGCCGACTCCCGGGTGCTCATCCTCGACGAGCCCACGCGCGGTGTGGACGCGGGCGCCAAGGTCGAGATCTACCGCCTGGTCAACGAACTGACCGCCTCCGGTCACGCGGTGCTGATGATCTCCAGCGACCTGCCCGAGGTGCTGGGGATGAGTGACCGCGTGCTCGTCATGGCCCAGGGCCGCATCACCGGGGAACTGGCCGCCGAGGACGCCACGCAGGACGCCGTGATGTCCCTGGCGCTGGCCGCCGCCCCCCGAACCGACACGGAACAGAACGGAGTGGAGGGCCCCCATGGCCACTGACACTGAGAAGAGCGGCGGCGCCTGGCCCGCCGTGCGGCGTTTCCTGCTGGAGAACGGCGCGCTGACCGCCCTGGCCCTCCTGGTCGTGGTCATGTCACTGCTGTCCGGCGACTTCCTCACCGCACAGAACCTGCTGAACGTGGGTGTGCAGGCGGCCGTGATCGCGGTCCTGGCCTTCGGTGTGACCTTCGTGATCATCGCGGGCGGGATCGACCTGTCCGTGGGTTCGGTCGCGGCGCTGTCGGCGACGGTGCTGGCGTTCCTGGCCACGGTCGAGGGGGTGCCGGTCTGGCTGGCGCTGCCGCTGGCCGCCGCCACCGGCGCGGCCTGCGGTCTGGTCAACGGCGCGCTGGTGGCCTACGGCAAGCTCCCGCCGTTCATCGCCACGCTGGCCATGCTGTCGGTGGGGCGCGGGCTGTCGCTGGTGATCTCCGAGGGCAGCCCGATCGCGCTGCCGGACTCCGTGGCCGCCCTGGGCGGCTCGATCGGCGGATGGCTTCCGGTTCCGGTACTGATCATGGTCGTGATGGGCCTGATCACCGCCGTCATCCTGCGCCGGACCTTCACCGGGCGCGCGATGTACGCGATCGGCGGCAATGAGGAGGCGGCGCGGCTGTCGGGTATCCGGGTCCAGCGTCAAAAGCTCGGCATCTACGCACTGTCCGGCCTGTTCGCGGCCGTCGCGGGTGTCATCCTGGCCTCACGGCTGGCCTCCGCGCAGCCGCAGGCCGCGCAGGGGTACGAGCTGGACGCCATCGCGGCGGTCGTGATCGGTGGGGCCAGCCTGGCCGGTGGTGTGGGTACCGCCTTCGGCACGCTGATCGGCGCGCTCATCCTCGCTGTGCTGCGCAACGGGCTCAACCTGCTGTCGGTGTCCGCGTTCTGGCAGCAGGTCGTGATCGGTGTGGTGATCGCCCTCGCCGTCCTGTTCGACACCCTGCGCCGCCGTTCCGGGGGTGCGGGCGGTGGTGACACCGGGCCGGGAGCCGCCGTCAGCCGGGGTCGGCGCGGAGTCCAGCTCGTCATCGCGGCGGCCGCCACCGCCGTCGTGGTGGGGGCGCTGTCGTTCCTGCTGCCGAACTCCTCCTCGGACGGGCCGCGCGTGGGCATGTCGGTGTCCACGCTCAACAACCCGTTCTTCATCCAGATGAGGGACGGTGCCCAGGCCGAGGCCGACGAGGCCGGGGTGAACCTGGTGGTCACCGACGCCCAGGACGACGCCTCCCAGCAGGCCGACCAGGTCCAGAACTTCATCAGCACCGGTGTGGACGCGATGGTGATCAACCCGGTGGACTCCGACGCCGCCGGTCCCCCGGTGGTGGGTGCCAACAACGCCGAGATCCCGGTGGTCGCGGCCGACCGCGGGGTGACCGACGCCGAGGTGGCGACCCTGGTGGCCTCCGACAACGTCGAGGGCGGGCATCTGGCGGCGCGGGCGATGGCCGAGGCGCTGGGTGAGGAGGGCCGGATCGTGATTCTCCAGGGAACCCCGGGGACGTCGGCCAGCCGTGAGCGCGGGGCCGGTTTCGAGGAGGGCATCGCGGAGTTCCCGGACATCGAGGTGGTGACCAAGCAGAACGCCGACTTCGACCGCTCCAAGGGTCTCGACGTGATGACCAACCTGTCGCAGGCCCACGGTCACCTCGACGGCGTCTTCGCGGAGAACGACGAGATGGCCCTGGGTGCGGCGGCCGCGCTGTCCTCCCGTGGTGAGGAGACCGTGGTGATCGGCTTCGACGGCACCCCCGAGGGGTTGGAGGCGGTGGCCGACGGCGTGCTGCACGCGTCGATCGCCCAGCAGCCCGCCGAGCTGGGGCGGGTGGCGGTGCGCAACGCCATCGCCGCCGCGAACGGTGAGGCCCTGGAGGAGACCGTGATGGTGCCCGTGGAGGTCGTCACGGAGGAGAACGTCGAGGACTTCTCCTGACGAGGTGCGCATGACCGCGTGAAAGTGGGAGGGAGGGCCCGGGGTGGAGACGCCCCGGGCCCTCCGGCCTGCCGGGCGTCGCGATCAGCGGCAAGTGTTCGTACCGAGCACGACGCGGACCCACTCGGAACCAGAGGCCCAGAAGTCCCAGGACCGCACCCCGGGGCTCGGGGCTCGGGGCCCGGGGTGCGGGACCCCGATGAATCGCACCCCAGGTCCCAGCCGTCCCACCACGGGGGCGCCTGATCAGACACCCGTGCGATGGGACCGCTGGTTCAGGGGCCTGGCTCCCTCTCGATGGCCAGGGCGATCCTCTGGCGAAGATCCTCGGATCTGGGGCCGGTCAGGTCCGCGAGGGCTTCCAGCGCCTCGTGCCAGTGCTCGTGTGCGGCCTCTGGTTCACCGCTCCCGGACCGCACGGTGGCGAGGCGGTCCAGGCACACCGCCAGCTCCCAGTGGGCGTTGTGCCGCCGGTAGCCGCTCGCCGCCTGCCGATAGAACCCCGCCGCCTCTCCCGCTCGTCCGACCGCCTGATGGACCTGACCCGCGCCCTCGAAGGAGGCGGACTCGCGTACGTGATCACCGATCGAGCGGTACAGAACGGCCGCCTCATGGAAGCTCGCCAGGGCGTCGTCCGGACGGTTGAGCACCGCGTGCACCTGACCGAGTTCCAGGAGCGCGAACCCCTCCCGGGCCGGGTTCTCCAGTTCCCGGGCGGCGTCGAGAGCGTCCTGGACGTAGGACAGCGCGCGTTCGGTCGAGCCGAGTTCACGCCATGCCGCGCCCAGACAGGCCAGACCGGCGAACTCGCTCATCCTGTTCCCGGTCTCACGGTGGATCGTGACGGCTTCCTCGGCAAGGGCCACGGACTCATGGAGGTCTCCCGAGTCGAGTAGCGCGTCGGCGAGGTTGCCGAGTGCGATCCCCTCCCAGCGCCGTTCGCCCAGACGCCGGGCGATGTCGAGTGAGCGTTCGAAATCCTCGCGCGCTTCGTCGAGCCGGTGCTCGCGCAGATGCGCCAGTCCCAGCGCGTTGAACGACATGGCCTCCCCCAGCTCGTCGCCCAGGTCCCGGCGCAACCGCAGTGCGTTCCGGTGGTGGGCCTTGCCCTCCCTCATGCGGTGGGACTGCACGTATGCCATCCCCAGACTCTCCAGAAGGTCCGCTTCCGCCGCGTGCTCCCGCTCGCTCCGGGCGGCACCCAGTCCTATAAGGGTCGTGGTGATCCAGGCACTCATGGGAGTTCGGTACACGTAGACGTGTCTCAACACGACCGGCAGGCGCCAGGCGAGGGCGTCCATCCCGGCAGCGGCGGCGGCCTCGGTCATGGCGACCAGGTTCCCGCCCTCGGCCTCGAACCACCGAACCGCGTCCGTGTTGTCGGTGAACTCGGGAACGCCCCCTGATGGGTTCTCGCCCGGATACGAGCGCGGGTCGAGGTGCCGCAGAGGCGAGTCCACCACCCTGGCGGCGGCGTCGGCGGTGCGGAGATACCAGGTCACCAGACGGCCCAGGGCCTCCCGCCGTCGCTCGGGCGACTCCTCACGGCGTGCCTGGTCCAGTGCGTAGGAGCGCAGGAGGTCGTGGAAGCGGTACCGGTCCGGACCGATCTGTTCCACCAGGTGCGCGCCCACGAGCATGTCCAGGACGCGCCGTGCGCGCCGGACCGGCAGGTTGCCGAGGGCGGCCGCGGAGCCCGCGTCGAAGTCATGACCGGGATGCAGCCCGAGCAGCCGGAACAGACGTGCGGTCTCCTCCGGCAGCGCCCGATACGACCAGGCGAAGACGGTGCGGACCGCGTCGGCCTCCTCCTCGTCGTCGGTGGCGAGCGTGTCCCAGAGAGCGGACTCGTCGCGCAGGTCCTGGATCAGCTCCGCCAACGGCATGTGGGGGCGTCCGGCCGCGCGCTCGGCGGCGATGCGCAGGGCCAGGGGCAGCTGCCCGCACAGACGCGCCAGCTCGGCGACCTCCTGCGGCTCGTCCTTCGGCCGGTGGCGCTCAGTGACGTGTTCGAGGAGTTCCACCGCCTCGGCCGGGGCCAGTGTCCGCACGGTCAGACGTCGGGCGCTGTCCCTGGCGACCAGCCCGGACAGCCGGTCCCTGCTGGTGACCAGCACGACGCACGCCGAGGAGCCCGGCAGCAGCGGGCGTACCTGCGCCGCCGTCGCCGCGTTGTCGAGGAGCACCAGCACGCGGCGTTCGGCCAGGAGGGAGCGGTAGAGGGCGGAGCGGCTGTCCACGTCCGCGGGTACGGCGTCGGCGGGCACACCGAACGCGCGGACGAAGCGCTCCAGCGCCTGGTCGGGTTCGACCGGCGGGCCGGGACCGTATCCCCGCAGGTCCACGTAGAGCTGGCCGTCGGGAAAGCGCTCGCGCACCCGATGCGCCCAGTGCAGGGCGAGCGCGGTCTTGCCGACCCCGGCCGTGCCGGTGACGACGTGGATCGGTGCCTCCGGTCCGTTCCCGGAGTTCTCGGTGCTCAGGTGGCTGCTGAGCACCTCCAGTTCCCCCGCCCGGTTGACGAACCCGTACACGTCACCGGGGAGCTGTCTGGGCACGGGGTTCGGGGGTGCCGCCGGGCCCCGGCCGTGGAAGTGCACCCCGCCCCGGACGTCCCGTGCCTGCACCGCGCGTCCCGCGACCGGGCCCATCCGCGCGCTGTCCCTGTTCTGGGGCGGCTCGTCGTGCTCCTCACCGGACTGGTCGGGGCCGAGGTCAGTCACGGCGGAGCGCCGCCCCCTCGACCTCACGCGGGAAGTACCGTGTGAGGTCTTCACCCATCTCGTGCAGGGCGGTGACCTCGGCACGACAACGTGTGGTGAGCGCGTGGTCGGTGAACCGTACGCCGCCCTGGAGCACGCCCTGGTCGTCGTACAGGATCTTGTAGGTCACCTCGTCTCCGAGGCCGACGATCTCGGGTACCTGGGCCTGGTGTTCCCACTTCGCGAGTGGTTCCGGGGTGATGATCCGGATGTCCTCGCCGCACTGGGCCCGAAGGTGCAGGGAGTGCAGCTCCCACAGCAGGTACGTGGTGAAAGGTTTCTCCACGACCCGGACGCGACGCAGTGCGCATCCCGCGCGGGCGAGTTCGTCGAATTCCGCTCGGAGCGAGGAACGCTTTTTCTCGATCAGTTCGAGCGACTCGTCGTGGCGCCCCTCGCGGAACGCCAGCCAGCTGGCGCTTTCCGGCTGATGGAAATCCTGCTGCCGTTCGAGCTTCCAGATGTCGGTGTTCCTGAGCGACGACACACGCCCGTCGAAGTCGTCGAGATAGGGCGTGAGCTCCAGCCGATCACCGGAAAGGGAGTCGATGGTGTCAAGCATCAGGGATGTCCGCTTTCGCTGAGATCAGGGTGCTGCGGGGGATGATGACCAGACGCTCGTCCTGCGCCACGGTGGCGCCTGCTGGCAGACGCTCCGCGTAGGCCTCGGTCAGATCGCGCCCGATCACGGCGATGTCGCCGTTGTCCAGCTCCCAGATGTCGGGGCAACCAGTGGCCTTGTCGGTGTTGCCCAGTTCGGCCGGGGACCGGCCCAGCCTCTGTGCCAGCTCGGCTGTCGGGTCCGCTTCCCAGGGACGTGTCATGGTGGCCTTCCCACGCGCTCCTGGAATCGGGGGGTGAGCGCGTGCGAGAAGAATACCATGAGGACCCTTCTGAGCCAGGGTTGTCTTTCGTTTCCAGTGACTATTAAGACCTGACCCGGGAAGAGCACGGCAATGCGGGCCTGAATGATGATGCTATGTCAGTGAAGTATGCGGAAGTGGCATTTGTTGCCCGTGTTATGCGTAGGTAAGCACCGGGCGTGAGTGGCCATTTGTCTGGATACTTTCGGCGGCGCCAAGATTCCCACTCCGAGGAAATCGAGCGCAGGAGTCCTTGGTGGCCATCGGCGGCTCCACCAGCCCGGCGATCCGGGCCGTGAGCCTCCACCACCAGCGCACCGAAGCGAGGAAGGCGTCCCCGTGGACACGATCGAGCATGAGGCCAAGGTCCTGGACATCGACCTCGACGCCCCGGCCCCGGCTCATCCTGGACAAGGGCGGCGCGGACCTCGGGGAGGTGCTTCAGCGTGGGAATGTGTACGATGCCGAACCCGGTGACGCCTCCCGGTCGGTGCGCATGCGGGACGGCCGCTACGGCATCAATCTGTCGGCAGTCACCGGGTCGTGTCATGACGAGGAGTGAGCCCGGGCCGTGCTGGCTCGTTCTGTCGGGTCGGTCAGCACGGCTCGGGTCTCAGCCGAGGAGGTAGGTCACGGCGGGAACGGTCGCGTCACTAAGAGCGAGCGGAGCCGAGGAAGGCGGACCACTCGTCGGCCGGGAAAGGGAAGTGACCCTTGGCCGGGTTCTTCGAATCCCGAACAGCGGCCCCACAGGGCAGGTCAGCCACCTCGACGCACTCAGCACGATTGCCGCTGTAGCTGCTCTTGCGGAAGTCGGGGACGTGCGCGACCTCGACACAGTTCTGGCCCTGCCCGCTGTAGCTGCTCTTGCGCCACATCATCTGACTCCTCTAGCTCTCGCACCCGATGGCCGTGACAGGGGTTCACGGCCAGACAGTGAGGCTCGTCGGTATCAGCGACGAGCGGAGCCGAGGAAGGCGGACCACTCATCGGCTGGGAAGGGGAAGTGACCCTTGGCCGGGTTCTTCGAATCCCTGACAACAGCACCGCACGGCAGGCCAGCCACCTCAACACAGTTCTGGCCGTGCCCGCTGTGACTGCTCTTCCGGAAGTCCGTAGGGACGTGCGCGACCTCGACACAGTTCGGAGCCTGCCCGCTGTAGCTGCTCTTGTAGAAAACCAGCTCGTTGTCCATCAGTCGCTCTCTAGGGACATGAGCGCGTCGGCCATGAACCGGGCGCTCTGGGTGGTACTCAGTGCCGTGCCCTGGATATCGCCAAACGTCGCACTGTAGCGAGCAACATCCTTGGGCTGCTCGAAGAATACTGAATCAGTCACGGTATCCACGTGAACGATAGGTGGGGCCAGGTGCTCCGGGAACTCCAGGATGCTGAACGGTGCGACCAGGGCTGCATGTGAGCCTGCGGTGAACGGCAGTACCTGTACGTCCACGTTGGGCATCTTCGCCATGTCGAGAAGGTGCCCCAGCTGCTGGGACATGATCGACGCGTCACCCACCATCCGCCGCAGAGCTGCCTCATCCATGACGACTCGAAAGTGGACCGGGTTGATACGAGACAGGATCTCACGCCGAGTCATTCGAGCGTCTACACGGTGGGCAATGTCCTTCGCATCGGTGTAGCGCCCACCCTGGAACAGGGCTTCGGCGTACTCCGGTGTCTGAAGCAACCCAGGGATGACCAACCCCTCGAAGCTACGGATGGCCGAAGCCTCCGCCTCGAAATCCGGTAGAGCCTGCTCCCCAAAGACCTCCCGATACTTTGACCACCAGCCCCTCTCCTTGGCATCGCGTGCCAGAGCGTGCATAGCTAGTCGCTTTGAGGGGTCGCTGATCTCGTAGAGATCCATGAGCTTATCCAAGTCACCAGTGGTGATGCGACGCGTCTCCGTGGTCTCGATCTTGCTGATCTTGGATGCGGTCCACCCCAAGGCCTTGCCCGCCTGGGCAACCGTCAGCTTGGAGCGTTCGCGACCCTGCTTGAGCTCGGATACAAGCAGACGGAGCCTGAGGGTGGGGCTGTAAGGGATGCGCATGGGGCGAGCCTAGCGGAAAAACTCGACATTTTCCCGAATCGCTTGACTCTCGACAATGTCGAGTTGCATGATGGCTGTGTAGCCAGTGATCGGGGTCTCACAGACAGTCCACAGGATCTCTGGCACTCAGGCTACGTCGTGCCCCTTTCCCTCCGCAGGGAAAACGTGAAGGTCATCGGCCTTGCGGGCACTCCCTCGACCCACATGCAGCTTCCCCTGCGTCAGGAGTCCGTTCGTCATGCCCGTACTCGCCCCCGTACCCCCGATGGCCCAGGTGACCATCGCCCTCCACGAACTCGTGCCCCACTCCTACCGGCACTACTTCAACGGCCGCCCGGACCGCCCCTACTACCGGACCCGCCGCTACGACTTCGGCGCCTCCCCGCTCTTCCTCCCACTGGTGAGGGCCTTCCTGAACACCTGCGCCGCCGAACAGAACCCCGACTACCGCTACCTCTTCACCCTCATCGGCTCCGAACTCGCGGCAAACGCCCTCAAACACTCCCGCTCCGGCCTGCCCGGACGCTCCTACCGGCTCCTGTGCGAACGCCACCGCGACGGACTCCGCGTCATCTGCCGCGACGACGGAGTGGCCACCGACCGCAGGATCGACTACAGGGAACGCCACCACCTCACCACCGACCCCGGCGGCCTGGACCCCACCAGCGACTCCGGACGCGGACTGGCCATGATCGACGCCCTGGCCACCGACTGGGGCGACAACGGCCGCCCAGGCCACCGCGAAGTCTGGGGCTTCCTCGCCTACGACCTCCACGGCAGCGCCTGGCCCCACCTGACCCACTAGACCCACGAACGCAGGCACGAAAAAGGGCCCAGGAAAGCGTTGCAGCGCTTCCCGGGCCCCCACACAACCCCGAATTCCACACTGCGACATGTAAGAAAGCAGGATCAGTGACGCATCCTATCCCCGCACCCCGACAGTCCGACGCTCCGCTCCACCGCACCCTCCATGACCGGACCGGCCTGCGCCTCCTGCGCACACCGCTCCTGCCGTGACCGCCGCGCCGAACGCCTGCCCCGCCTGGGCGACCACCTGGCCGAGTACCGCACCGAGCACGACCTCGCCGCCACCCTCCAGGCCCGCAACCCCCACCTGATCATCTGGTACGGCGAGCGCACCGGCTCCTACTGGATCGCCTCCCCCACCGGCCTCACCGAAGTCCCCGACGCCCCCACCCTCACCCGGCTCCTGCCGCCCCTCGTCGAACTCTGGTAGCCGCGTCGGTCGAGCACGGTGGTGGCCGTCCACCCCGGGCGGCCACCGTGCCTCATGCCTCGGCTCCGAACTGCTGCCTGACCCGCGAAGGCCCGGGGAACTCCTCCGGGACGGCGTCCATGTGGATCTCGTTGACGCGACGCCCCAGCCACTTGTTGGAGTTGCGCCGTACCCCTTGGCGGCGGAAGCCCGCGCGCTCGTAGGCGGTAGCCGCCCCCACATTGGGTTCCAAGACAGTCAGGTAGACACACTCCAACCCGGTGACGTGAAAGGCGTAGTCCAGCACCAGAAGGGTTGCTTCGGTCCCTACTCCTCTCCCCCGAGCCTCGGGAGCTCCAATGGCCACGGTGTACTCAGCGACATCCAGACCGAGGTCGAGTAGGAGCATCGCCGTTCCCACGGGGACCGGTTCAGGACCGTCCACTGCGTAGATGGTGAACTTGATCTGCCGTTCGGAGGAGGACTCGTAAGCACTGGTGTAGATATCCCGCGTGGTCGCGAGCTGCTGGGGAGTCTGGCGGTTGTACCCGACGATGGTGGGAATGCGCTGCTCCCAGCGCCAGTAGTCCTCCACCAGGTCGGATCGGATAGGTCCGATACCCGCCCTATCACCACGCAGCCAGAGTTCAGAGTCGTTCATGGGCGTTCCTCTTCTGCTCTCAGGCATGGGCCGGAAGGGACAGCAGCGCTTGGAAACGCCGAGTGGAGAGGGGTTCATCACAAGATTCCCATCGCTCATACGTAGCCAAGCGTGAAACTCGACAGGATAGGCGGAGACTCCGTGGCACCAGATGGCAAGCTGTCCGAGCAGAGCCAGTACGAGCATCGTGGCCACTGACTCTTCCAGGCACGCGACCCTCATAGGCAGAATCAACCCGATCCATCGCACCGCGCCGTGAGCCCTCTCAGCACTGGGTCAGGGCGCGGAGGCGACCAGGTGGGACTCCTCGTCCAGCCAGACCCGTTGGTGATCGGCCGACACCGTGAGACCGAACCGGGAGTGCTCGGGGCGGCCCTGCGCCAGCCACCACCGGTAGGCGGCCTCCAGTTCGGTGAACAACTCACGCGGACCGTGCTGGCGGACCTCGTAGCCCGGCCCCCGCTGGCCGGGGTCGATGTGCCAGGACGCCCATGAACCGGTGTCCGGATCGACCAGGTGGACCGTGAACTGTCGCCCGTCAGTCTCCGCGAACTCGACCCGGTTCAGCACGGTAGGCATGTGCAGCCCGATGGCGAAGCTCGCGCCGAAGTCGCTGATCGGCTCGTACGGGTGCAGGTCCGTACGGGTGGTCTCGAAGCCCTGCTCCTCGGGGTGGACGTAGGTCTCGACCACTCTTCCTCGGCACGCGCTGGTCACGCACCCACATGAACGCCACATCGCCCCCGAACCGCCCCCGCGCGGTGCCGTCCGGGCCGACCCGGAGTTCGGCCAACACCCCGTTGTGGAACGCGTTCCCCCAGGGGGTGAGGATGCGCCCGTCCGGCCGCGTCTGGGCGACCCAGTGGTAGGGCACCCGCTGGACGGCGGCGGTGCTGATCACCCGGTCGTAGGGGGCGCGCGCGGGCCAGCCCTGCATCCCGTCGCCGGTGACCACCAGGGGCGTGAACCCGGCTGACATCAGCCGAACCCGGGCGGTCTCGGCCAGCTCGGCGTCCACTTCGACGCTGGTCACCTCGTCGTCTCCGAGCAGGTGCGAGAGGAGGGCCGCGTTGTATCCGGTGCCGGTTCCGACCTCCAGCACGCGCATGCCGGGGAAGACGTCCAGGCGGCGGAGCATGTCCGCGACAATCGACGGTTGCGAGGCGGAGCTGGTGGGGTACCCGGAGCCGCCCTCGGCTCCGTCGTCCCTCTGGGTGACGATCGGGACGTCGGCGTAGGCCAGTTCGAGCCACCGAGCCTCGTGTCGGCCGCGGTCCACGTTCACCCCGTCCGGGTCGGTGATCCGGTCCGGGAGGAAATGGTGCCGCTCGACCCCCTCGAACGCGGTACGCCAACGCGGGGACAGGTCGCCCGCCTGCACGAGGCGGGCGACCAGCTTTTCATGTGGGGGAAGCACTACTTGTCGTCCCTCTCGTGCTTACCGCCGCCGGAGCCCCCGTCGTTGGGGGTGGGCGGCGGGATCGGCCGATCGGGCTTGTGCCCGTCGGAGGTGGAGTTGTCGTCGTGCTTGCCGTACACGGCAATACCGGGAACCCGCATGGGCTGCTCCTTGAGGGGAGTCCACGATGGCGCTTCTGCCAACTATTCCATTTGTAGTGGAATTATCCGCGTGCGGCAAGGGGGTGACTCAGGGAAGTATTCCTTCCATGATGGAATCACCTCGACCCCCTGGAGGACCCATGAAGTTGACCCATCGCCGGTGAGTGCCCCGACGAGATCACGTGTCCGACCGTGTACGAGACGGACCGTGGCACCATCGTCGTGCAGGGCTACGTCATCGATCCCGACGACTTGAAGCAGATTTCGCTCCCTGATGGAGAGTCAGCCGTGGAGATCCCCCTCTCACTGCTCCAGAAGGTTGCTCATGCTCACACTCGATGAACTGGTCCGCTTCTTCGACGAGAGGATGACCGCCTCGGCCTTCCGGCTGGAGACACTGCCGGAGTACTCCGTGGGCTCCGACGGAAACGACTTCGACCGGCACAAGGCAGGTGCGCCCGATCCGGACTGGGAGAGGAAGAACCCCTGGTTGGAGAAACTACGGGCGGAGAAGAAGGCAGGGTTCAGGAGATACCGGGTGCGGGTGCTCAGAACCCCACTCAACGACTACCTGCGATTCGCTTGCGAGTGGGGCTACGCGCTCAACTCCAAGGCTGGCGAGGAGATCAACGTCCTGGATCTGACCGAGCGCGAACTGCCTGCCGAAGTCGTTGACCACGACTTCTGGCTGCTGGACGACAGGTACCCCATCCGCATGCACTACAGCGAGAGCGGCGAGTTCGTGGGAGGAGAGCTCATGGATAACCTGGGGCATTACATGAAAGCCAGGGACGCGGCTCTCGCCGCCGCTGAACCGTTCGAGCAGTGGTGGGCACGCCATCCCGAGGAATGGAGAGCAAACCGGACTGTATGACAGGTCCCCAGAGAGCTTCGACCGACCGTGGGCCACAAGCCCGCGATCGGCTCGCCCGTGCCCTGAGGGAGGCTCGCGCACGCGCTGGTCTCAGCGGTGTTCGAGCTGGTCAGTCCGCTGGCATGTCGCAGTCCAAGATCTCCAAGATCGAACGTTCGCTCCTGTTGCCCTCCGTGAACGACGTGGCCGAGCTGTGCCGGGTCTACGAGATCCCTGAGCCCGAACGCGCTGAGCTGCTGGCTCTAGCCGAATCCCTGCGTGAGGAGGCCTCGGCACGGGTGATCATGGCCCGTGGTGTTTCCGGGTTCCAGCGCAAGATGACCAAGCTGGCAGCATCGACTTCAGTGGCCCGTACCTTCCACCCCGTGGTGGTCCCTGGAGTCCTCCAGACCCGCGAATACACGAGGTGCATCTTTGAAGACCCACGGAAAAAGGTCTCCCCGGAGGAAGCGGAAGCCTCCATCGAGGCTCGTCAGGAGCGCCGTCAGGGGATGTTCCATGGGACTACGCAGCACCGCTTGATCGTGCCGGAAGGTGCGCTCCGGTGGCAGGCGGGCTCTCCTGAGCTGATGGCCGAGCAGGTCGAGGACATCGCCCGCGTCACCGCCGAGGCGCCCAACGCGGTGGTGGGCGTCATCCCCTGGACACGGCCCGCGCACGTCTTTCCTGGGCACGGCTTCAACATCTACGACGAGGACGCCGTGATGGTCGGGACCGAGACCGCGACTGCGACCCTCACCGGAGCCGCCGACATCGCGACCTACGTCGAACTCTTCGGTGAGCTGGAGAAGCTGGCCTGTTTCGGGGACGAGGCCATCGACCACCTGGAACGCATCGCGCAGGAGTACCGCCAGCTCGCCCGCAAGTGAGGTCCCTGGATCATGTGGCGGTTCGTTCGCCACCCCTGGACTCGGGATCGTACTCGCGGTGAGGAATCGCGTAGTGCCAGGCGATGTCACGCCACTGGCAGTGCTGGGCGACAGTCGCCGGATCGTCGATGACCTCGTACGCGTGAGGGACGTCGTCCTCGTCGAAGTGCAGGACGCAGACCCATCGGCTGTCGAAGAGCCAGAAGTCACGCCGGGGCAGTTGTTCGACCGCCGGGTGATGCCGGGGAAGCCAGCGGATGTCCTCTCCGGCCTCCTCGTTGAACTGGGTCGCGGCATGCTCCCAACGGATGTAGTCACTCAGTGGTTCGCTGACCACACGGACCCGTTGCCAGGACTTCCCCGCCTCGCGGGCCGCACGGACATTGCGGTGCCAGCTGGAGGCTCTGGCGTGCTTCTCTTCAAGCGAGGTGTCACCGGTGCGCAACCAGTACTCGAACTCGTCCTGTTCGCTGGAGACGTTGTACCGGTCCCGGGTCTCCAGCTTCCAGGTGGTGTGTTCGAAGTCGAGGAACTGCTGCGCGAATTCCTCTCTGGTCAGGTTCACATCAACCCTTTCGACGATTCGGAGACTCAGGGCACGAGCGCTCGACGACCATTGGAACGTGTCGCAGACATATCCATCAAGGGTTGGCGTCCCTGATCCGTTTGGCGACGTCGGCAAGCCAGGAGTCGTCGGCGCGGTGGTGGTCGTGGGACGACAGATACCCCTGGTACCTGTCGAAGTAGCCGTCGATGGGGGAGGCCACCTCACGCCAGTCCTCCCCCGCGTTGCCCACGGTCCCGTGCATCGGGAAGAGCTTCGCGTGCGCGTGGTCGACTCCGTAGCCCTCGTACATGATCCCGGTGCGCGCCACGTCGGGGAAGGCCGCGTCCAGGCGCCGGGCCACCTCACGGGCCGCTATGTGCAGGGCCGTGTACTCCTGCGGCTCCAGGTCCACCACGTAGCTGGTGCGGTGGGCCTTGGGGATGACCACGGAGAACCCTTCGGTGTTGGGGAAGATCGACAGGAACGCCAGGTGGGTCTCGTCCTCCCAGATCCGGTGTGCGGGCGCCTCACCCGCCACGATCTTGCAGAAAACACACTCAGGGACAGATGGCGTCGAGTTCACCGTGCTCCTTGGGATTGAGGTGTGGCAGGCGGAGGCTCCAGGCCTACCCGCTAAGGACCCGCCGTGTACGTCCGGGCCCGGGGCGCCCGGACGCGCCGGAGCGTGCGGACGCGCCGGAGCGTGCGACACGAGCGTAGACGCGACACGTACGGCGCAGGGGCGGATTGCTCGACATCGCTGGCGATTGCTCGCACCTGTGACCAAAAGGCCTGGCCGGTGTTCGCAACCCTGGAAAGACTGGACTTCTTCGGCGGCCGGAGTCGGGCGAATCCGGGGAGCATCCAAGAACTCCGATGAGCCCACGTCACACCGACACCCGCGTTCACGGCACACGGGTCCACCGTGTCGGGCCGGGCGAGAGCGCGTCACGTGAGCAGGTGAACGCGGGCACGACCGACGGGAGCAGCCGAACAGGGCGGGGCCTCGACGCGCCTTGACGCGCGTCGGTCTACGCCTGCCCCCGTCGCCTCAGGTGCCGAGTCAGCCGGTCGGGTGGGGGACGGCCGGGACGCGCAGAGGGCCGTTGATGAAGAAGGACGGAATCCGGTCCGGCTCCCGGCCGTCCTCGGTGAGGGCGAGGTCGGGCAGGGCCCCGAACAGCTCCTCCAGCGCCACCCGGGCCTCCATGCGGCCCAGGTGCGCGCCCACGCAGTAGTGCGCCCCGTGGCCGAAGGCCAGGTGTTCCTTGGTCTCCCGGTCCGGGTCGAAGGCATCCGGACGCTCCGGGTGCAGGTCCGGGTCCCGGCCGGGGGCTCCGAAGGCGACCAGGATGGGCTCCCCCTTGCGGATCAGGACTTCGCCGAGGTCGATGTCCTCCACCGCGTAGCGCAGCGGTACGTACTTGGCGGGCGGGTCGAGGCGCAACGACTCCTCCACCACCTCCTCGGCCGCCAGCGATCCCTCGGTCAGACGGTCCCGGTACTCGGGGTTCGTGAGCAGTGAGTGCACCGCGTTGGCGATGAGGTTGACCGTCGTCTCGTACCCCGCGCCGATCATGAGCAGGAGCGTGCCGATGAGGTCCGCGTGGGGCAGCGGCTCACCGTCGCTCGGAAGGAGCAGGTCGCCGGTGAGGTCCTCGGCGGGGTGGGCGCGCTTGTGCTCCGCGAGCAGCTCCAGGCAGGTCAGCAGCTCCATCTGCTGGGCCAGGACCACCTCCGGCTCGACCGTCGTGTCGACCACCGCGTCCATCGCAGTGCCGAGCCGCTCCCGCAGGTCCTCGGGGACTCCGAAGAGTTCGCAGATCACCCCCATGGTGAGCGGGCGGGCCAGGGCCGCGCGCAGGTCGACCTCCTGCCCCGGGTCGGCCGCCGCGATGTCGGCGACCAGCGAGCGGGCCCGCTCGCGGACGGTGTCCTCCATCCGGCGGATGCGCCCGGGTGTGAAGGCGGGGGTGACCTTGCGGCGCAACCGGCGGTGTTCCTCCCCGTACCGGTTGAGGAAGCTCTCCAGGAACACCAGGGCGGCCAGGGGCCAGTCGTGTCCGACCCGGTCGTGGTCGGGCCAGTGCGCCCGGAAGTCCCGGGAGACCCTCGGGTCGCTCAGCAGGTCGCGGATGAGGTCGTGGCGGGTGATCGCCCAGGCGACCAGGTTGCCTGGCAGCTCCACACGAACGGCGGGTTCGCGCTGACGCAGTTCGGCGACCTCCTCGTGGAAGGCCGTGCCGTCGGGGCGCAGTCGGTACGGACAGCCGGAGCCGGTGGGGGGTGTGATGGCGACCTCCTGAGGGCAAGGGGCGGCCCGGCCGCCGGGCGCGGCCGGTCTCACACCTTGGTTCTACGTCGCCGGGGTCGCCCTGGCAATGGTCGCCGGTTCCCAGGCCCGCTCGACGACGCGCACCAGCCCCCGGTCGGTGATCTTCACGCTCGGGGACACCGCCAGGGTGAGGGTGGACAGGCTCATGAACGCGTTGCGGTTGTCCCAGCCCCAGGCCGCCAGCTCCGCGCGGAGCCGGCGGGAGGCCTCGGCCACCTCGTCGGCGGGCCGCTCCGACATCACCCCGCCGATGGGCAGGGACAGCCCGGCGCCGGTGCCGTCCTCGCGGACCAGCCTCATTCCGCCTCCCCAGGCCACCACGTCGGCGGCGGCGGCGAGCAGCGCCTCCTCGGTGGTGGCGACGACGGTGAGGTTGTGGCTGTCGTGGGCGTAGGTGGTGGCGAAGGCCCCGGCGCCGAGGTCGTGGCCGACGACCGGCGCGAAGGTCACCCCTCCCCTGCCGGTGTGGCGCTCGAAGACCGCCACCACGGCGGTGCGCCCCTGCCAGTCCACCTCCCCGTCGCGGACCGGGAGCACCACCTCGTCGGGTTCGGTGTAGGTGTCCACGCCGTTGACCCGCATGGCGCGGAAGGCGTGGTCGCCGTCGGGCAGGTCCACCCGCCAGCGCGCGGTACCGGCCTCGGGCGCGCCGATCCGCACCGTGTCGCCGAACGGGTGCTCGGGGGCGGCGCCGGGGCCCTCGACGGGGGCGCCGTCACGGCCGACCACGCCACCGCCCGCGATGGTCACGACGGGGGTGAGTTCGGTGAGGGAGCGCAGCAGCACCAGGTCGGCGCGCTTGCCGGGGGTGACGGTCCCCCGGTCGTCCAGGCCGAGCCTGCGGGCGGGCTGGAGCGTGAGCGCGCGGAGCACCGCGAGCGGCGGCAGACCGCGTTCCAGCGCCACCGAACCCACCCGGTCCAGGTGGCCGGTGGTCACGATGGCGTCCACGACGATGTCGTCGGTGACCAGGCAGAAGTCGGGCAGGTGGGGCAGGTCGAGGAGCGCCTGGACGACCTCGGGGGTCAGGCACTTCTCCTGGAGCATGAGGAGCATGCCCAGGCTGGCCTTCTCCACGGCGACCTCGGCGGTGTTCTTGCAGTGGTCGGAGTCGATCCCTGCCCACAGGTACTCGCCGAGTTCGGCCCCGGACAGGTTGGGGCAGTGCCCGTCCAGGCGCACGCCCCGGCGCCGGGCGGCGTCGATGATGGCGTGCATGCGCGGGTCGCCGTCGACCACCGCCCGGTAGTCCATGACCTCACCGAGGGTGGTGACGCCCTCCCACTCCAGCATCTGGGCGATGTCGGTGTCGTCGAGCCGCGCTCCCGCCGTCTCGAACCCGTCCAGCGCGGGCACGCAGGAGGGCACCGCCCAGCGCATGGACTGCGCGGTGTCCCGGCCCTGCTCGATCATCCAGGCCTGCCCGTCGCGACCGGCGACGTTGACGATCTCGTGGGCGTCCGCGAGCACGGTCGTGGTGCCGCGCGCGAGCGTGACACGGGCGAACTCGGCCGGCGCGAGCAGGGAGCTCTCGATGTGCATGTGGGCGTCCACGTAGCCGGGGGCGATCACGAGCCCGGTGGCGTCCAGGGTGCGCTCGGCCCGCACCGGGGTCCCCGGCGGCAGCACGGCGCGCACGCGGTCGCCGGTCACGGCGACGTCGGCCCGCCACACCTGGCCGGTGTGCACGGAGACGACCTCCCCGCCGTGGATGAGCAGGTCGGCGCTGAGCTGGGCGTGGGGCATCGGTGTCGGGTTCCCTTCGGGTGGGCGGGTGCGGGGCCTGGTTCAGGGGGCGGGGCCTGGTTCAGGGGGCGGGGTGCGCGTGGCGGGCGATGCCCTCGGTGAGGAGGGCGGAGAACGCGTCGGCGTCGACGGTACGGCCCACGCGTACGTGGCGCGTGCGGTCGGGGGTGCGCAGGTCCGCGACGAGGGCGCCCCGGGTGAGGTCGCCGGAGCACTCCACGGAGGCGCTTCCCTCCTCCCAGCCGATCAGGTCCGGGTGGCTGACGGCGGCCACGGCCAGGGCGTCGTGCACGGGGACGGCGGGCACGCCGAACCGGTCCAGGTAGCGCTGGGCGTAGGCGCGCAGGAGCTCACCGGCGGTCCCGGCGGTGCCGGGCAGGGTGGCCAGGTACTCGGCCTCGGTGAGCGGGTACAGCGCGGCGCGGGTGACGTCCAGTCCGACGATCCGCACCGGCAGACCGGACTCCAGCACGTAGCGTGCGGCCTCGGGGTCGGCGTGGAAGTTGAACTCCGCCGCCGGGGTGACGTTGCCCTGGGCGAAGGCGGCCCCGCCCATGACGACGATCTCCCGGAACGCGGGCCCGGCGTCGGGGTGGCGGGCGAGCATGGCGGCGACGTTGGACAGCGGTCCGATCGCCACCAGGGTGAGTTCGCCCGGGGACTCCAGGGCTCGTTCGGCCAGCCAGTCCACGGCGTGGCCGGGGGTCAGGGGCCGGGGCGGGGAGCCCGGGACGAGTCCGCCGAGGCCCCCGGCGCCGTGCATGGGCTCGTCGCGCAGCCGTGTGGTGCGCGCGATCGGCCCGGCGAGCCCGGGGACCAACGGGAGGTCGGCGGGCGCTCCGGCCAGGTCCAGCACGTGGGCGGCGTTGCGGTTCACGTCGGTGAGCGAGACGTTGCCCGCCACGGTGGTCACCCCGCGCACCTCCAGCAGGGGCGAGGCCAGGGCGAGCAGCAGGGCGACGGCGTCGTCGACGCCGGGGTCGCAGTCGATGACGACGGGTGTGGGCACGGTTCCTCCGTCGGGGTTCACTTGGCGACCTCCTCGGTGAAGCGGTCCAGCCAGGCCGAGCGCTCGTCGGCGAGGAGCGCGAGGTCGCCCTGGTGGTAGCCGTTGGCGACGGGGTCGGTGGCGGCCTCGCGGGAGACCTCTTCCATGAGTGCCGTGGGCCGGGCGCCGAGCGCGACGGGCTTGTCGTACAGCGCCTCGGCCATGCCCTCCTGGATCTCGGGGCGCAGCAGGAAGTCGGTGAAGGCGAGCGCCCCGGCCGGGTTGGGCGCGCCCGCCACCACCTGGACGGTGTTGGCCGTCATCACCCTTCCCTCGTCGGGCACGGCGAAGCCGACGGGCTGGTCGGCCTCCACCGAGCCCATGGCGAAGTTGTCGAGTCCGGGCGCCATGGCGATCTCGCCGCGTTCGAGCAGGCTGGTGAGCTCGGTGGAGCCGGTGTAGAACTGGAGCGCGTCGGGGCCGATCTCCGCCAGCGCCTCGAACCCGGCGTCGGCGTCGGTGGGGCCGGACCCGAAGTGCTCCCCTGCGGCGAGGACGAACATGGGGCCGGCCGACACGGAGATGTCGGGCAGCGCGTAGCCGCCCCCGGGCTGTTCCCAGAGGTCGTCCCAGGACTCGGGCGCCTCGTCCACCAGGTCGGTCCGGTACATCAGGCCGAGGAGCTGGAAGGTGTAGGCGGGGCCGTAGCCGTCGGGGTCCACGGCCCAGGGCTGGATGGCGTCGAGGTTGGGCACGTCGTCGGCGCTGACGGGGGCGAACAGCCCCATGTCCCGGCCGATGCGCGCGTAGTAGTCGGAGATCAGCACGACGTCGGTGTCGGGCTGCTCGGCGTTGATCCGCAGCTTGGTGAGCCGCCCGGCGTTGTTGCCGGTGTCCAGGACCACCCGGATGCCGGTCTCGGCCTCGAAGGGTTCGGCGACCACGCGGGTGAACTCCTCGGTGGCGAACGAGAAGGTGCTCACCACCAGGGTGTCGGGGTCGTCCTCGCGCACGGGCGCGCAGGACGCGGTGACGAAGGTCAGTGCCAGGGCGCCAGCGAGAACGGCGGTGACCCGGCCGGGCGCGGGGAGCCTCATCCGGTCGTCACCTCGTCGGCGGGCAGCTCCACCAGGTGGCGGTGGGGCAGGGCGATGCGGACGGGGTCGCCGGGGCGCAGGTCGTCGCCGGGGTGCAGGACCCGCAGCACCGATCCCGGCCCCTCGCCCCCGTTGATGGCCGTCTCGACCAGGCAGTTACTGCCCTGGAAGGTGACCGCGGCGACGGTGCCGTCGAGACCGGCCTCCCCGGCGTCCTCGCGGGCGTCGCCGGAGAGCAGCCGCACGTGTTCGGGCCGGACGGTGACCGGCCCGTGCCCGGGGACCTCCGGGAAGTTGTCGTAGCCGAGGAACTCGGCCACGAAGCGGTTGGCGGGACGGGGGAAGACGTCCCGGGGCGATCCCTGCTGTTCCAGGCGCCCGTTGTTGAGGATCACCATCGTGTCGGACAGCTCCAGCGCCTCGTCCTGGTCGTGGGTGACCAGGACTGCGGTCAGCCCGGTCTCGCGCTGGACCCGTAGGAGCTCGCGCCGCATCTGCACCCGGAGCTGGGCGTCGAGGTTGGACAGCGGCTCGTCCAGGAGCAGGACCGAGGGACGGATGGCCACGGCGCGGGCCAGGGCCACGCGCTGCTGCTGGCCGCCGGACAGCTCGGCGGGCTTGCGGTCGGCCAGGTGGGCGAGGCCGACCAGGTCGAGCGCCTCCTCCGCGCGCCGCCTCGTCTCGGCGGAGGCCACCTTGCGGGTGCGCAGGCCGTAGCCGACGTTGTCGCGCAGGGTCATGTGCGGGAAGAGCGCGTACGACTGGAAGACCATGCCGATGTTGCGCTTCTCCGGCGGGGTGCGGGTGGCGTCCACGCCCTCCAGGAGGATGCGCCCGGAGGTGGGCTGGAGGAACCCGGCGATCATCCGCAGGGTGGTGGTCTTGCCGCAGCCGCTGGGCCCGAGCAGGGTGGTGAACTCCCCCGGGCGCACGGTCAGGTCCAGGTCGGCGACGGCGGTGGTGCCGCCCTTTCCGCCCCGCGCCCCGAAGAGGTGGCTGACGCGGTCGAGTTCGACGACGGGTGTCATCTGGGTGTCTCCTTCTTCCCGGAGGGCGGGCTTCCCGGTCATCGGCCGAAGACCTTCGTGAAACCGACCAGGCGTTCGGTGGTGAACGCGACCACGACGCTGAGCGCCAGGAGCAGCACGCTGACCGCCGCGACCACCGGGTCGAACGAGGACTGGACGTAGTTGAGCATCTCCACCGGCAGGGTGGCCACGCCCGGGCCGGTGAGCAGGAGGGACAGCGGAACGTTGTTGAGGGAGGTGATGAAGGCGAGGATGGTGGCCGAGAGAATGCCCGGCGCCATCACCGGCAGGGTGACCGTGAGGAAGGTGCGGACCGGACCCGCGCCCAGTCCGCGTGCGGCCTCCTCCAGGCGCGCGTCGGCCAGCGCCAGTGACGCCCCGACCACCCGCACGGTGTACGGGAGCAGCAGGACAGTGTGGCCGATGATCAGCGCGCCGAGCGCTGTCACCCGCATACCGACCATGACCTGCTGGAACAGGGCCAGGCCCAGGACCAGCTCGGGGACCACGATCGGCGCGAAGAACAGGTTCTCCATGATCCGGCGCCCGCGCGGGTTGCCCCGGTGCAGCGCCAGGGTCGCGGGGACGCCCAGGGCCAGCGCGGTCACGGTCGAGAACGCCGCGACGATCACGCTGGTGCCGAAGGAGTCGACGAAGGGGCCGTACTCCAGCGCGGCGGAGAACCAGCGCAGGGAGAGGCCCTCCGGCGGAAAGGCGAGGGTGCTTCCGGCGGTGAAGGCGACCCCGACCAGGATCACCACGGGGCCGAGCATCAGCACGAAGGCGGCCGCCGCGAGCAGGGAGAGGAACGGGCGTCTCAGGATCATGAGGTGGTGCTCCCGATCTTGCCGAGCCGACCGGACAGCGCGCCGACCACCAGCACCAGGGCGGTCATCACCAGGGCGATGGCGCTGGCGGAGGGCCAGTCGAGACTGACGTTGACCCGGCTGTAGAGCAGGGTGGACAGGAGCCGCTCGCGGGGTCCGCCGAGCAGCTGGGGTGTGGTGAAGGCGGTGACCGCGCCCGCGAAGACCAGCGTGCAGCCGACCAGGGCGCCGGGCAGGGCCAGGGGGAAGACCACGTCGCGGAACGCGCGGCCGGGTGAGGCGCCCAGGCCGCGGGCCGCCTCCTCCAGACGGTGGTCCTGCTGGGAGAGGCTGGAGTAGGCGGACAGGATCATCAGGGGCAGGAACAACTGGACGAGGCCGAGCACGATCGCGGTCTCGGTGTAGAGCAGCTGGACCCGGCCCAGGCCCAGGGCCTCGCTGACCCTGCTGATCAGACCGTTGCCGCCGAGCACCACGATCCAGCCGTAGGTGCGTACGACGGTGTTGAGCAGGAGCGGGAAGATCGCCAGGGCCAGGAGCCGTCCGGGCCAGGGGCCGGGGGCGCGCGAGATGAGGTAGGCCACCGGGAAGCCCATGAGCAGGCACAGGGCGGTGGTCAGGACCGCGACGCGGACGGTGCGGGCGATCACCGGAAGCAGGTAGGGGTCGGTGATCAGGCTCCCGGTCTCGCGGGCGACGGTGGCGGGGTCGCCGTCCGGCGGCCAGGCCAGGGTGGCCACGACGGGGTAGCAGAAGGCGAAGAGCATCACGGCCAGCCCGGGGACGAGCAGGATCGTGACGGGGGGACGCGGAAGGAGACGGCGGCGCGAAGCGACTCGGGCGGCCTCTGCGGTGGGTGACGGGCGGGGCAATTCCACTCCCGGTCGCTGGCGGCGGGTGTTTCGGAGTTTGTTGCAGTGCCTCATCTGCGAAGACCTCTGCAAGCGCTTCTGCAAGCGCTTGCAACAACGTAACCTTTCCGTGGGCGTCGAGCCAACCCCCCGGCCACGAGTGTGACCGGGGGCACCGTGACCTGCGAGGAGTCGGAATGGCGAGCTTGGATGACGTGGCCAGGGAGGCGGGGGTGTCCGCCTCCACCGTGTCGCGGGCGCTGTCGCGGCCGTCCATGGTCGCCGAGTCCACCCTGGTGCGGGTCCGCGCCGCCGTCGAACGGCTCGGGTTCCGCGCCAACCCGGCCGCCCGGGCGCTGACCACCGGACGCAGCGGCTTCTTCGCCGTCCTCGTACCCGACCTGGACAACCCCTTCTACTCCACCACCGCCACCGCCGCGCAGGACCAGGCGGGCCGCAGCGGCAGACGGGTACTCATCGCGGTCACCGGCGGCGACCCCGACCGCGAGGCGGAGGCGCTGGGCGAGCTGGAGGGCCAGGTCGACGGGTTCGCCGTCCAGTCCCCGGTGAGCTCGGCCGCGGCGCTCAAGGAGGTGCACGCCCGCAAGCCGGTGGTGGCCATCAACCGCCGGGTGCCCGGGCTGACCTCGTTCACGGTCGACACCCCCGGAGGTCTGGGCCAGGTGTACGACCGCCTGGTGGAGCTGGGCCACCGCGACGTCGCCTACCTGGCCGGGCCGCCCAGTTCGTGGATGGACCGGCACCGCCGGGCGGAGCTGGTCGAGCACGCCGCGCGGTCGGGCCTGCGGGTGCGGGTCCACGGCCCGGTGCGTCCCGCGTTCGCGGAGGGGGCCGCCGCCGCGCGGGAGATCGCCGACTCCGGGTGCACGGCGGTGCTCGTCTACAACAGCCTGCTCCTGCTGGGCGTGATGTTCGAGTTCGGGCGTCTGGGCGTGCGGGTGCCCGAGGACATCAGCGTCGCCGCGGCCGACGACATCGCCCTGGTCGACCTGCCGGGGCCGCCGATCACGGCCGTGCGCACCCCCGCCGACGAACTGGGGCGCGCGGCGGTCCTGGCTCTGACCACGCTGGTGGACGGCGAGGGGGGCGACCGGCCGCGCGGGCGACGCCTGCCCACCACCGTCCGGATCACGGACTCGCTGGCGCCGCCGCGCACCGCGTGACCGTCCGGGGGATTCCGACCTGACCCAAAAGGCGGGCCCACACCGGCGTTCCTCCTCGTGCATTTGGGGAGGAGTCCTGACATGGGCCCACCGGATCAGCGCCGTGTCCGCACGAGCACGCCGAACCCGCTTGCCCTTCGCAGGTCCGTGACGCACTCTGATGGACACCGCCGGACCGCTCCGGGAGGCCCCACCACGGCCCCTGAACAGCACGGACCCCCTTCACCAGGGGTGGACTCACCCGGGACCCTGACTCCCGTCCGGCTCCGTCTCCCGCACTCCCTTCCCGAGGTATCCCATGAAGACGAGCAGGTTGCCCGCCTCCCCGGCGGCCCCGACGACGGCGTTCGCCCTCCTCGGCCCCCGAGACGGCTCCGTCACCTGCTGAGAAACGCCCCGGCTCCCGCCTCGCGCCAGGCCGGGAGCCGGGGTCGGGCGGCGGCGGTAGGGTTGCCCCTGCCGCGCACCCGTGTGGGGTGCGCGGGGGTCGGCGAACACGCCGGGGACTGTACGCGACCCTGTCGTCTCCCCCGCCCGAGAGGAAGTGTCGTGCCGAGGCCGCTGCTCGCCGACGAGATCGCCCGGACCCTCCTGGACCGCATCGTCGACGGTGACCTGCCCTCCGGGGGCCGGATGCCCTCCGAGAACGAGCTGGGCCAGGAGTTCGACGTCAGCCGCCTGACCGTGCGCGAGGCCATCCGCACGCTCCAGGCGCAGAACGTGGTCGAGGTGGTGCGGGGGCGCGGCACCCTGGTGCGCCCGGTGGAGGAGTGGACCGGGCTGGAGGCGGTACTGCGCGCCACGGTGCGCGGCGGTGACGACCTGACCGCCTCGCTCCAGCTCATCCAGGTGCGGCGGATGATCGAGACCGGGGCCGCCGCTCTGGCCGCCGAGCACCGGAGCGAGTCCCACCTGGCCGCGCTGGAGAAGGCCCTGGAGGGCATGCGCGAGGCGCACGCGCGCGGTGACCTGGCGGGGTTCGTGGAGCACGACATCCACTTCCACGACGTGATCCTGTCGGCGACCGGCAACGTGTTCGTGGCGGTGATGTTCGAGCCGCTGTCGAGGGTGATGCGGGAGAAGCGCACGCAGACCTCGTCGGTACCGGCCATCCAGACGCACGCGATCGACGAGCACTCCCGTGTGCTGGAGGCGATCCGTTCCGGCGATCCGGAGCGGGCGCGCCTGGCCATGGAGAGCCACATGACGCAGACCGCCCGTGATCTGCGCCAGCACGTCTTCGGCCTGCCCGACTAAGCCCCCGAGCCCTTCCGGCTCCCGCTTGCGGTCCCCTTCGGCCCGGGCGCGATGACACCGCGCTCGGGCCGATCCATGCTCCGACCTGGTAATCCCTGTGACGTGACTGTTGACGGCCACGCGATTTAACATAAGATGTCTGATGTCTTACAAGGGAGTTTTCATGGTCGATCCCCACGAAGTCCTCACCGTGGCCGGGGCACCGAGCCCCGTCTCCGCGTCCGCCGTGGCGCATGAGGCCAGCGCAGCCGGTTCGCTCGTCGTCGTCCTCGACGACGACCCGACCGGCACCCAGTCCGTGCACGGTCTGCCCGTGCTCACCCGCTGGTCCGTCGACGACCTGCGGTGGGCGTTCACGCAGGACACGCTCGCCGTCTACGTCCTCACCAACACCCGGAGCCTGGACCCGGACGAGGCCGCGGCCCGCAACGCCGAGGTGGTACGCAACGCCCGCGCCGCCGCCGGGGACCGTCCCCTGGTCTTCGCCAGCCGCGGGGACTCCACCCTGCGCGGACACTTCCCGCTCGAACCCCGGGTCATCGACGCCACCCTCCAGGAGTTGGGCGCCCCCGGCGTCGACGGCGTCGTCATCGTCCCCGCCTTCCCCGACGCCGGGCGCGTCACCATCGGCGGCGTCCACTACACGCGATCGGGCACGGAGTACACGCCGGTCGCGGAGACCGAGTTCGCCCGCGACGCCACCTTCGGCTACCGCAGCTCCGACCTGCGCGCCTGGGTGGAGGAGAAGACCGGCGGCGAGATCCCCGCCGACCGGGTCGCCCTCATCGACCTGCCCCTCCTGCGCGGCGGCGACACCGACGCCGTGACCGAGCGCCTGCTGGGACTGCGCGGCGCCGCGCCGGTCGTGGTCGACGCCGAGACCGAGGAGGACCTGCGGGTCCTCTCCCTGGCCCTCATCGCCGCCGAACGCCGGGGACGCTCGTTCGTCTACCGGGTCGGCCCGCCCTTCGTGCGCGCTCGCATCGGCATGGCGGCCCGCACGCCCCTGGGCACGGACGAGATCGGCACCGGCACCGACGCCCCCGGCGGACTCGTGGTGGTCGGCTCCCACGTCGCGCTCACCACCCACCAGCTCGCGGCGCTCGTCGACACCCACCCCCGGGCCCGCGTGATCGAACTCGACGTCGACGACGTCCTCGACCCCGCCGCCCGCGAGGCGGCGCTGGCCCGTACCGTCGACGCCGTCGTCGAGGGCCTGGCCGACCACGACGTCGTCCTGCACACCTCGCGCCTGCTTCGCCAGAGCGACGACCCGGCCGCCAGCCTGGCCATCGCCCGAGAGGTCTCCGCCGCCCTCGTACGCTGCGTGTCCGACACCCTCGCCCGCCGGGCTCCGCGCTTCGTCGTGGCCAAGGGCGGGATCACCTCCAGCGACGTGGCCTCGCTGGGACTGGGCATTCACCGCGCCCTCGTGCGCGGCCCGATGCTGCCCGGCCTGGTCTCCCTGTGGGAGCCCGTCGGCGGCCCGGCCGCCGGTATCCCCTACGTCGTCTTCGCGGGCAACGTCGGCGCCGACGACTCGCTGGCCGAGGTCGTCGACCGCCTCAGCACCCTGACCACCAGCTCCACCGCGGACGGCGCCCCCGTCACCGGTGCCCCGAACACAGGAGTCCACCCATGACCACCAGCCCCGTCACGAGCGTCGCCGTCATCGGCCTCGGCGCCATGGGCCTGCCGATGGCCACCCGCCTGGCCGGGACCATGACGGTCCACGGCTGCGACATCGCCGCCGCCCGCCGCGACCTGGCCGCCGAAGCCGGGGTGGTGACCTTCGAGCGCGCCGTCGACGCGGTCGCCGGAGTCGGCGCCGTGGTGCTGGTGGTACGCGACGGCGGCCAGCTGCGCGACGTGCTCTTCGGAGAACACGGCATCGTCGAGGCCCTCGAACCCGGCACCGTCCTGCTCCTGACCAGTACGGTCGGGGTGGAGACGGTCACCGCGACCGCCGAGGAGCTCGCCCCGCGCGGCCTCCTCCTGGTGGACGCCCCGCTCAGCGGCGGCCCCGTCCGTGCCGGGGAGGGCGACCTGCTGATCGTGGTCGGTGCCACCCCCGAGGCGCGGGAGGCCGCCGACCCGGTGCTGCGGCGGCTGGCCTCCACCCTGAGCGTGATCGGCGACCGCCCCGGCGACGGCCAGGCGTTCAAGACCGTCAACCAACTGCTGTGCGGGGTGCACATCGCGGCCGCCGCCGAGGCCCTGGCCCTGGCCCGGTCGCTCGGCCTGGACCCCGAGACCACCCTGGAGACCCTGGGCGCGGGCGCCGCCGGCTCGTTCATGCTGGGCAACCGGGGCCCGCGCATGCTCCAGGCCTACGAGGAGGAGGGCGCCGAGGTGCTCAGCCGACTCGACATCTTCGTGAAGGACATGGGCATCGTGACCTCCGCGAGCCGCTCCGTCGGGCTGGCGACCCCGCTGGCGGCCACCGCCGAGCAGCTGTACCTGCTGGGGCTGGGGCAGGGGCTGGGCTCCGCCGACGACTCCGCCGTGATCCGCGTCGTGGCACCCGAACCCACAGGCAAGGAGTAGGGTCGATGAGCGCCCTCACCCTTCTGGGCATCGCGGCGGGCGGTATCGCCCTCCTGCTGGTGCTGATCATCCGCTTCAAGGTCCACGCGTTCGTGGCCCTGCTCCTGGTGAGCATCCTCGTCGGCCTGGCCTCCGGCATGCCGCTGGTCACCGTCCCGGCCACCGCCGACGCTCCCGAACAGCTCGGCGTCATCGCCTCCATCACCGCCGGGGTGGGCGGCACCCTGGGATCGGTCGCCGTGCTGGTCGCCCTGGGCGCGATGCTCGGCCGCATGATCGAGGTGTCCGGTGGTGCCGAGAGCCTGGCCGGGCGCTTCACCGGCTGGCTCGGCCCCAGGCGGGTCGCCGCGGCGCTCACCGGCGCCGCGCTGGTGCTCGCCATCCCCGTCTTCTTCGACGTCGGCTTCATCATCCTGGTGCCGATCATCTACGGGTTCTCGCGGGCGGCCGGGGTCGACCCGGTCAAGTTCGGCCTGCCGGTCGCCGGAATCATGCTGGCGGTGCACGTGTCCGTGCCGCCCCACCCGGGCATCGTCGGAGGAGCCGCGCTGCTCGAGGGCGACGTCGGCTGGATTCTCATCCTGGGTCTGATCGTGTGCGCGCCGCTGGCCTTCGTCGCCCACTACGTGTCCAAGCGCCTCAACCGGCGCGACATCCCGATGCTGCCCGCCACCCGCGCGCAGTTCGAGGCCTTCGGGTCCGCGGACGGAGCCTCCGGCCCGACGGGCACCGGCGGCACCGGAACGCTGAGCCGGACCGAGACCCCGCCCAGCGTGTGGACGGTGCTCGGGCTCATCCTCACACCGCTGGCGTTCATCATGGTCGGCACGACCTCGGCGACGGTCCTGCCCGAGGACCACCCGCTGCTCCCCGTGCTGTCGTTCGTCGGCTCCCCGGTCTTCGCACTGCTCGTCGCCCTGGTCCTCGCCTACTTCCTGCTGGGGGTGCGGCGCGGGTGGTCCACCGCCCACATCGGCGAGGTCATGGAGGCCGCCCTGCCGCCGGTCGCCGTGGTCGTGCTGGTCACCGGGGCGGGCGGGGCGTTCGCCCGCGTGCTCACCGAGAGCGGCGTGGGCGAGGCGCTCGCCGACACCCTCGCCGGGACCGGACTGCCGATCCTGCTCCTCGGGTTCGTGCTCTCCCTGGCGCTGCGCGCCTCCCAGGGGTCGGCGACCGTCGCGATCCTCACTTCGTCGGGCCTGCTCGCCGACATGGTGCTGGGCGGGGACTACTCCCCGGCCCAGGTCGCGCTCGTCGCGCTGGCCATCGCCTTCGGTGCGCTCGGGCTCTCCCACGTCAACGACTCCGGGTTCTGGGTGGTGACCCGCTACCTGGGGTTGTCGGTGGCCGACGGGCTGCGCACGTGGACCGTGCTGACCACGGTGCTGGGCGTGTCGGGGTTCCTGATCGTCAGCCTGTTGTGGCTGGTCCTCAGCTGACCCTGGCGACACACCCCGGACGGGGCGGACCCGGTCCGCCCCGTCCTTCTACTGTGTTCCCATGCGCATCGATCTTTCCGGCACCACCGCACTGGTCACCGGTTCGACCCAGGGGATCGGGATGGCCGTCGCGGCCGTGCTCGCGGACGCGGGCGCCCGGGTCGCGGTGAACGGACGCCGCCCGGAGCGGGTGGCGGAGGCGATCGACACCCTGACCGGTCGGGCCCCGGACCGGGACCTGGTCCCCGCCCCCGGCGACGTCACCACCGAGCAGGGCGCGGACGCGGTGCTCTCCGCCGTTCCCGAGGTGGACGTCCTGGTCAACAGCCTGGGGGTGTTCGGAAGTGCCCCGGCGCCGGAGATCAGCGACGAGGAGTGGCGGCGCTACTTCGAGACCAACGTGCTCTCCGCCGTACGGCTGATCCGCGCCACCCTGCCGGGGATGACGGAGCGCGGCTGGGGACGTGTGCTCAGCATCGCCAGCGACTCGGCGCTCGCGATCCCCGCGGAGATGATCCACTACGGGGCCTCGAAGACCGCGCTGCTCGCCGTCACCCGGGGCTTCGCCAAGCAGGCGGCGGGTACCGGGGTGACCGTCAACTCGGTGATCGCCGGGCCCACCCACACCCGCGGGGTGGAGGACTTCGTGTACGAGCTGGTCGACCGTGACCTGCCCTGGGATGAGGCCCAGCGCGAGTTCATGGTCCGGCACCGTCCGATGTCGCTGCTCCAGCGGTTGATCGAGCCCGAGGAGATCGCCAACATGGTGGCCTACCTGAGCTCCCCGCTGGCCTCCGCCACGACCGGCGCCGCCGTCCGGGTGGACGGCGGCTACGTCGACTCGATCGTGCCCTGAGCGGGCCGGGTCCGCCCGCCCCCGCTCACTCCCCGGTGAAGACGGGGGCGGTGCGGTCGAGGGAGGCGGCGACCCCCGCCCGGTGGTCCTTGGTACCGAGCAGCAGGGTCTGTTCGATGATCTCCCGTTCCAGGGCGGAGGGCAGTTCGGCGAACAGGCCCGCGCGGACGGTGGCCTTCATGGAGCGCACCGCCAGCGGCGCGGACCCCGCGATGTCGCGGGCCAGCCGCAGTGCCTCCTCCCGGAGCCGCTCCTCGTCCACGAGGTGGTCGGCCAGACCGATCTCGTGGGCCTCGGTGCCGGTGACCCGGCGGGCGGTGTACAGCATGTCGGCGGCCCTCTGCCCACCCACGATCCGCGGCAGGGACGCGCTCAGTCCGAACCCCTGGTGGAGTCCGAGCAGACCGAAGTTGGCGTGGAAGCGCGAGGAGGGCGCGGCCACCCGGAAGTCGGCGGAGCAGGCCAGGCCGAGCCCACCGCCCACGGCCGCTCCCTGGACCGCGGCGACCACGGGGACCGGCAGCGAGTACAGGCGCAGCCCCTGTCCGTAGATGGCGCTGAGCGTACGGACCGGGTCGTCACCGACTCCACCGGAGGCGAAGTCCACCCCGGCGCAGAAGTTCCTGCCCTCGGAGCACAGCACCAGCGCCCGGCAGCCCTCCGCGGCCAGCCGCTCGGCGGTGTCCGCGAGCTCCGTGAGGACGTCGAGGTCGAAGTGGTTGTTCGGTGGGCGGTGGATCTCCAGGACACCGACGTGACCGTCGATGCGTACGGACAACTCCTCGCTCATGGAGTGCCTTCCAGGTAGTGCGGGCCCCGGACACGGGACGTTGCCGGGGCGACCGGCGACGAGGGTATCGGGCCGCCCCCGGTCGGCGCCCACCGGGCGCGCGTTGCTCACGACCGGAGGGCGTCGCGGTGGTTAGCGTGACGACATGAGCAACGAGATCGACCCGACCACGCCGCCCAGCGGCACCGGATGCCAGGAGTGCCTCGACCGGAACGGGTGGTGGGTGCACCTGCGCCGCTGCGCCGCCTGCGGGCACGTGGGCTGCTGTGACAGCTCACCCTCCCAGCACGGCAGCCGCCACTTCGAGGCCACCGGCCACCCGATCATGCAGAGCTTCGAGCCCGGCGAGGAGTGGTTCTACGACTTCCGCACCCAGGAGGTCGGTTCCGGGCCGGAGTTGGCGCCGCCGACCTCGCACCCGCTGGACCAGCCGGTGCCCGCACCCGCCGACCGGGTGCCGAAGGACTGGCAGAGGCTGGTCAACTAGTTCGGGCCGCCGCCGGTCCCCCGGGCCCGGCGGCGTTCGAGGATCACCAGCGTGGCGGCTCCCCAGCGCAGGTTCTCCCGCTCGTGCGACCGGCCGCGCTGGAGGGTCAGGTAGGGGCCGACCCGGTCGGCCTCGCGCAGGTAGCGCTCCTCGTCGCGCCCGTCGAGCATGCGGGCCGCGATGCGGTCGTAGCGTTCGAGCTTGGCGCGGCTGAGTTCCATACGCTCCTCGAGGGCGCCGATCACCGCGTCCACGTCGGTCTCGTCCACGGCCTGGAGCCGGACCAGCAGGTCGTCGCGGATCGCGGTGGGCCGGACGGGCCGTCGGTTGAGGGAGCGCAACGCCTCGCGTCCCGCGTCGGTGACGGTGAACAGGCGCTTGTCCGGGCGACGCTCCTGCCGCACGACCCGCGCGCTGAGCAGGCCCTCGCCCTCCAGGCGGTCGAGTTCCCGGTAGAGCTGCTGCGGGGTCGCCGACCAGAAGTTCGCGACCCCGGCGTCGAACCGTTTGGCCAGGTCGTAGCCGGAGGCCTCGCCCTCCAGCAGCGCGGCCAGAACCGCCTCTCCCAGTGCCATTCCGACAAATTATCACCCCGACCCCCAAAACGGAGTGGAGGCGACCGCGCCCCGACCCCACCCGAGATGCGCTCCGGAGTATTCCCCCCTTCGCGGACATCCGAATCTCCCCCTACGGGCGCCCCAGAGACCTCACAAAAGCGGACCTATCGCCTTTTTCGCCGGGAAATCGCACCACTGCGGGGTGAGGGCTGGAACGCGCCGACACCCCTCCCTACTGTGAGGACACCTCCAACCCTCGCCACCGTTGGGAGCGTGACCCTTGACCAGCGCACACGACATCCCCGACCTGCTCTCCCCCGAGTTCGCCCGCGACCCCTACCCCGCCTACGCCCTGCTGCGCGCACACGACCCCCTGCACTGGCACGCCCCCACCTCCAGCTACGTCCTCTCCCGGTACGAGGACGTGCGCCGGGTCTTCCAGGACCGCGAGGGCGCCTTCTCCACCGACAACTACGGCTGGCAACTCGAACCCGTGCACGGGCGGACCATCCTCCAGCTGGACGGCCGCGAGCACGCGACCCGCCGCGCCCTGGTCGCGCCCGCCTTCCGAGGCCGCGAGCTCCAGGAACGCTTCATGCCGGTGATCGAACACAACAGCGCGGCCCTCGTCGACGCCTTCCGGGACCGGGGACGGGTCGACCTGGTCTCGGAGTACGCGACCCGGTTCCCGATCAACGTCATCGTGGACATGCTCGGCCTGGACCAGGCGCACCACGACCGCTTCCACGACTGGTACACCGCCATCATCGCCTTCCTGGGCAACCTCTCCCAGGACCCGGAGGTCGCCGAGGCCGGGCTGCGCACAAGGGAGGAGTTCGCCGCCTACCTGCTCCCGATCATCGCCGCACGCCGGGAGCGGCCCGGAGACGACCTGCTGTCCCGGCTGTGCCAGGCCGAGGTCGACGGGACCCGGATGACCGACGAGGAGGTCAAGGCGTTCTGTAGCCTCCTGCTGGCAGCGGGCGGGGAGACCACGGACAAGGCCCTGGCCAGCCTCTTCGCCAACCTCGTCACCCACCCGGAACAGCTGGCCGCGGTCCGCGCCGACCGCTCCCTGATCCCCCGCGCCTTCGTGGAGTCGCTACGGCTCACCCCGCCCGTGCAGATGATCATGCGCCAGGCCAGCCGCGACGTGGAGGTCGGCGGCGCCACGGTGCCCGCCGGGTCCACCGTCACCTGCCTGATCGGCGCGGCCAACCGCGACCCCGACCGCTTCACGGACCCGGACCGCTACGACCTCCACCGGCCGGAGCTGTCCGGGACCACGTCCTTCTCCGCCGCCGCCGAACACCTCGCCTTCGCCCTCGGCCGTCACTTCTGCGTGGGGGCGCTGCTCGCCGAGGCCGAGGTACGGGTGGCGGTCAACGACCTGCTCGACGCCATGCCCGACCTGCGCCTGGCCCAGGACGCCGTCCTGGAGGAGCAGGGCCTGTTCACCCGGGGCCTGCGGGAACTGCCTCTGGAGTTCACCCCGGTGTCCGGGCCCGACGGCTCCCGCTGACAGGCCCGCCGAGGCTACCGCGCACCGCCGCGCCGACGACCGATGTTCGGGGTGTAGCGCGCGGGGAGTTCGTAGAGCCCGCGCATCCACACCGAGGGCCGCCACCGCAGCTGGTCCGGCGGCACCCCCATCCGCACGTCCGGCAGCCGGTCCAGGAGGGTCTCCACCGCGGTGCGGGCGATGACCTCGGCCACCTCGGGCGCGGGGAACGGGCAACCGTGCTCCCCGTGCCCGAACGACATCTGCGCCCTGTTGCTCCCGAAGATTCCCAGATCACCGGTGTTGAGCCGGGGGTCGGCGTTGGCCGCGGCCATGCCCAACACCAGCAGGTCACCCCGCCTGATCCGGCGTCCCCCCAGCTCACAGGCCTGCACGGCCCACCGGCCGATGAAGTTCTGCGTGGGGGTGTTCTTCCACAGCACCTCGTTGAGCGCCTCCCCCGAACTACCGCGCCCGCCCTGGAGGGTGAGGGAGAAGTGGTCGTCCAGCAGCATGAGCCGCAACGTGTTGCCGATCCAGTTGCCGGTGGGCGCCTGCGCCGCCGACATGATCACCAACAGGTCGATGACCACCTCTTCGTCGGTGAGCGCCGCCGGGTGCGCGAGCAACCGCGACGGGATGTCGTCGCGTGGATGCGCGCGCCGCTCACCCACGATCCGCCGCATGCGTTCCTGGACCCGGTGGTGGGCCGCACCGGCCTCTGCGGTGACGTCGAGGGACACCAGGATGTCGCGGACCAGGTCGGGGACCTCCGCCGACGGCAGGCCGTACAGCCGGGCGATCACCCCCGCCGGGATGTGGTGGGCGTACTGGCTGACGAGGTCGGCCTCGCCGTCGCCCGCGAAGTGGTCGATGAGGTCGTCGGAGACCTGCTCGCACAGGGTCCGCAGGTCGGCGCGGTCCGTGGCGTCCAGGGCGTCGCCGATCGCCCCGGCCCGCCGCTGGTGCTCGGCCCCCTCGGCGAACATCACCGAGGGGGTCCACATGACGTAGGGCAGCAGCGGCCAGGCGTCGTCGACGTGGTCCCACATGTTCCACCGGCGGCAGTCCCGGGCGAACCACTCCGGCCGGTCGGACACGTGGTGCAGCTCCCGGTAGCCCAGCACGAACCAGGCGGGGATGTCGCCGTCCAGCAGGATGGGGGCGACCGGCCCGTAGTGGCGGCGCATCTCCTCGTAGAGCGCCACCGGGTCGCAGGCGATGTCCGGCCCGTAGAAGCGCATGGCGTTCACGTGGTCGGGGGACAGGGGCGCGGGCCCCCGGGTCGGGGGGACGAGCGTCCCCGGGACTCCGAGGTTGTCGTTCACGATGACCTCTCCGGTGCGGGCGCGGGCGGACGGTACCGGGACAGATGGCGGACGAGGGTGACCAGGACGTCGCGGCTGGACTCGCGGCGGCGGGCGTCGCACTCCAGCAGGGGGACGTCGTTGGACAGGTCCAGGGCGTTGCGCACGTCGTGCAGGTTCGGTCCGGGCGCGAACCGGTTGACCGCGACGACGAACGGGGTGTGGTGGTGTTCGAGCCGGTCGATGGCGTACCAGGAGTCCTCGACCCGGGCCGTGTCGACGAGGACCACCGCGCCGAGGCTGCCCGTGAAGATCTGCTCCCAGAGGAACCAGAACCGCTTCTGGCCGGGGGCACCGAAGAGGTAGAGCACCCGGGTGGCGTCGATGGTGATCCGGCCGAAGTCGAAGGCGGCCGTGGTGGTGCGCTTGTCGCGCACCGCTCTGAGGTCGTCGACCCCGTCGCTGGCCTGGGTCATGACCTCCTCGGTGCTCAGCGGGCGCATCTCGCTGACCGAACCGACCAGGGTCGTCTTGCCCACACCGAACCCGCCGACGACGACGATCTTCAGCGCCTGGCTCGCGGTACTGGCCAACGGCGGGCGTGCCGGGGCGGGGGGCGCGTGCTCCGGCGGTGCGGTGGTCGTCCGTCCGTGGACGTCAGAGTCGTTGGAGGGCAAGGAGCACCTGCTTCAGGGTCTCGGGGTCGTGCCTGGGCCCTCCCCGCGAGGGGAGCGACCGTACGGGTACGGGGTGCCGCGCGGCCACGGCTCCGGTGTCCAACAGGTCGGTGAGGAGCACCTTCACGACGCTGACCGGCACCCTGAGTTCGGCCGACAGCTCCACCACCGCGGTGGGACGGGTGCACAGCCGCAGGATGCTGGCGTGTTCGGACTGCATGTCGGGCGCGGGACCGGACTCGGCGACGACGAGGGTGACCGCGTCCATCGCGGGGTCGTCGGCGTCCGCGCGCCCCGAGGTGACCGTGTAGAACCGGTCCGGTGCCTCGGCGCCGACCGGCGCGCTCTGGGCGGCGTTGCCGCGAGGGGATGCCGTGTTCATCGCGACGGGTCCACCTCGTGGGGCCTGCGCCGGGGACCGGCGGTGACGGTGCCGCTGATCTGGTCGACCACCTGGTTCATGTGGCGGGCGACCACCGCCACCTTGGCCTCGAATCCGGCGATGACGGCCAGGTGGGCACCCTCGCCGGCACCGATGATGAGCAGGAGTCCGCCGCCGTACTCCAGCATGGCCTGACCCGACCCGCTCCCGTCGCCGAACTCGGCGGAGGCGCTCAGGGACAGGCTCTGGACCCCGGCGGAGATGGCGGCGAGCTGGTCGGCGCGGTCCACGTCCAGCTCGCGCGTGTGGCACAGCTTGAGCCCGTCCCTGGACAGCACCAGGACGTGCCGGATGCCCGGTGTCCGGTGGCGTAGGTCCTCAAGCAGCCAGTCGAGACTGGCGTCCGTGGTCGTCATGGGATCGCGGGGCGGTCGTCCGGCCGTGGTGCCACCGGGCGCCCCTCCCTCCGTTCCTGTGCGTTCGGTGTGTGGTTCCGCGAGGTGGGGGCGGCGCTCACCGGTCATCGCCCCAGAGGGTGGCGGGGCCGTCCTGCGGGTCGTCGCCGTCGTCGTCGCGGAAGGCGGCCAGACGGTCGGGAAGCTCCCTGCGCGCCTGGACGTCGACGTCGCGGCGGGCGGAGGGGAAGAGCTGTTCGGGGTTCTCCCGGACCGCCTGGGCCAGGGTGAGGCCCCGGTAGCGCCGCGGCATGTCGAGCGCGGGTTCGGGGGCGCCGTCCCCGTCGGGGCCGGTGTCGGTCGAGGTGGCGCCCGGCACGGGGACGGACGCCGGTGAGGGCCCCTCGGCGGGCTCGGCCGTGACCGGGAGGTGCTCGGGGGTGGTCGCGGGGTGGGCCGCCAGCTCGCTGACGATGTCGCCGACGGGGTCGAACGCGCCGGTGCGGCGTCCGCCGTCGCGGCGCGCGAGCGGCGGTCGGTCAGGGGTCGGCTCCGACACGGCACGGTAGGCCGCGGGGCGGGGCTCCGGGGCGGCCGCGGGGACGGCATCGCGCGCGGGGGCGCCGACCGCTGGCCCGGACACGCCGTTCCTCGCGGCCGTCCCCGCCGACTCGATCCCGCGCACGATGCCGGTGTCCCGCGCGAGTTCGGCCTCCCTCGCCAGCTCCTCCTCCCGCTCCTTCTGGAGCCGGGGCGGCAGCGGCATCTCGTAGGCGGTGACCAGGTGCGGCGGGATCAGGACGACCACCCCGGTGCCGCCCCGGGCCGAGGGGCGAAAGCTCACCTGGAGGTCGTACTTGTCGGCGAGCGCGCCCACCACCGCCAGCCCCATGCGCAGGCCGGGAAGCGTGGCCAGGGTGCGGGGCTCCTCGATGTAGTTCTCCGCCGCCCGGCGCTCCCGCTGGCGCAGCCCCCTGCCGCTGTCCTCGACGGTGACGGTGACCCCGCTGTCCTCTTCCTGCGCGTAGACGTTCACGTCCGTACCGTTGGCGGAGAAGTTGGCGGCGTTGTCCATGAGTTCGGCGAGCACCTGGATGACGCCCTCCGCGGCGTGCCCGACCACCGCCGAACGGTGGGTGTAGTGCAGGCGCACCCGCCGGTAGGCGGTGATGCGGCCCTGGGCGCCGCGCAGGATGCTCTCCATGCCGATGGGCCGGTTCCAACGGCGCCCGGATCGCCCCCGGGCGAGGGTGACGAACGCGTCCGCGAGGCGTCCGGTGCGGGAGACGTTGTGGTCCACCGCCAGGAGGTCGTTGAAGACGTCGGTGCGGTCGCCGTAGCGGAACTCCAGATCGCGGAGCTGGGCGAGCAGGGTGGTGAGGTGGGCCTGGACGCGCCCGCCGATGTTGGCCGCCGAGATCAGGGCGGTGGCGCTGCGGCGTTCGGCGACCACCAGCTCCTCGATCACGCGTGTGCGCAGCCGGGCCACGGCCGGGTGGACCTCACGGAGTTCCCGGGCGAGCCGTTCCTCGGCGATGGTGCGGTCCTCGCGGACCCGGCCCACGATGAACGCCAGGGTGGCGTCGGACAGGTCGCGGACCTCGTCCTCGATCTCGGTGCGGGCCGTGCGGGCCTCGGTGGCGCGCAGCTCGGCGTCGGCCAGCTGGGTGGTGAGGGCGTGGGCGAGCCGGTCGACCGTGGGGTGGGTGGGGCGAGGGTGGTCGCGGAGCACGCGCTGTAGGGGTCTGCCCTCGCGGGCGGCGTGTGTCAGGGCGGGCAGGAGGGCGTCGACGACCCGCCCCGTCTCCTCCTCCAGAGTGCGTGCCCCCGCGCTCAGCCTGGCGCCGTGGGCCAGGGCGGCGCGCGCCACGGCCGCGTGGTGGACGGCGGTGGCCACCGCCGCGCACAGCAGCAGGGCTGCGGCGCCGACAACCAGCGCGACGGCCGACCGTGCCTGTTCGGGGCTCTCGATCACTGTCCAGGACCACGCCGGGGCGGCCAGGGCCGACGTGGCCAGGAACGCGACGAGGGCCTGCTGGCCGGGGCGCGGGAGGGGGCGTTTCCGGTCGGACAGGTGTACGGCCATGAATGGGTTCCTCGCGGCTTCCCGTGCGGATGGCGGGTCAGTCGCCGTTTCACCCGCCCGTGTCACGTGTGCTGGATGGCACTCCGGGCGTCCCGAGGGGGGGGAACACTCCGGGGTGGATGGATTTCACGTTAGACCAACCCCGGGAAGCGCGGGGAGTTTTCCACAAGCAGGCCCACCTGCCAGCACAAAGACCCTCGAAAGGGTCACCCCATCACGCGTCTTCTGCGGATATTACTTATGTGCACAATATTGCCGCGTTAGAGAAATTCAGGACCTTGGCCCCTCCGTTCCGCTCGGAGAATCCGGCGGTGACTCCGGAACCGGACCGTGCCTCCACCGCAGGTGGTGCCACCGGGACGCCCCGGCCCCCAGCGCGACCGCGACCAGGCCAGTGTTGACCCACCACAGGGCGACGGGCAGGTGCAGCCACGCCACCGCCCACAGGGCGTAGGCGGCGACCAGGACCACGCCGCCGCACCGGCGGAGCACCGCCCAACGGCCGCGGAAGGCGCGCGGACCCTCGTCCGCGCGCGCGGACCGCACCGCCTCCCAGGCCTGGGAGGCGGAGATCAGCGTCAGCACCGTCCACACGGCGAGCGCCACCAGGGCGTCGTTCACGGCGTCTCCAACAGGAGTTCGAGCGCGGCGTCCTCGACGCCGACGGGACTGTCGGCCAGGACGACCACGGCCCGGCCGCCCTCGCGGTCCAGGGCGACCATCGCCGCGAAGCCGCCGGTCATGCCGTTGTGCCAGGTGACGTCGGTGCCGTCGTGGTCGGTGACGAACCACCCGAGGCCCACACCGTCTCCCTCGCCGTCGTCCCAGCGGGGGTCCAGGGCCAGCACGCCGGGCGCCTGCCCCGCCACCAGCGCGCGGGCGAGCAGCCCCATGTCACCGCCGGTGGAGTGCACTCCGCCTATGGGTGCCCAGGTGGCGTCGGCCGAGGGAGCGTACGGACGCCCGTTCCTGCCGTGGCCGACCGCCGCCGTGGAGGGGACGTCCTCGGGGTGGGCGGGGACGACCGTCCGGTCCATCGCGAGGGGTTCGAGGACGCGCTCGCGCAGCAGGGTCTCGTAGTCGGTCCCGGCGGCCTCGGCCAGGGACTGCCCGAGCAGGGCGGGGCCGAGGTTGGAGTAGGCGAACGCGCCCCGGTCCGTGAGGTCGGCCCTGGCGGCGCCCGCCACCAGGGAGTCGAGGTCCCCGGTGTAGGGGTCGCGGTTGCGCAGGGAGTCCAGGAACATGGTGAGCGCGGTCGACACCCCCGGCGGGTTCCTGGGCAGACCGGACCGGTGGGAGGCGAGCTCGGCGAGGGTGACCCGGGCGGCGGGAGCCTCACCCAGGTCCAGCAGCGTTCCCAGCCGGGTGTCCGCCTCCACTTCACCGCGTGCGATCGCCTCGGCCAGCAGCAGCCCGGTCAGCGCCTTGGTGACGGAGCCGACCTCGTACAGGGTCGTCCCGTCGGCACCGAAGTAGGCCTCCCTGACTCGGTCGCCGTCGACCTCGACGACGGCCGCGGTCCGCCGGGGCCCCGCCTGCAGCAGGGGGCGGGCGCGCTCGGCCAGTTCGGCGTCCCCCGACGCCCGGGCGGACAGCTCCATGGGCGCGGGCGCCACGGCGAGTCCGGCCGCCACGACGACGGCGGCCACGAGCGCCGCCGTGAACCGGCCCCGTACGCCGACGGGCGTGCGCCTCGGCCTCTCCTCAGCCACGGGCTGCGGTGAGGACGACCAGCAGGGGCACCAGCCGCTCCGGCGGGATGACGTAGCGGCCCCGTCTGAGCGTGACCAGCCATCCGGCCGCGACCAACAGGTTCACGTGGTGGTAGATCTGGCCGCTGGTGCCGAACTCGGCGCGCTCCTTCAGTTCGGCGACGGTGGACACGCCCGAGTGGACCGCGTGCAGGATGCTGAGCCGCACGGGGTGCCCGAGGGCGTCGAGGTTTCCGGCCAGGGTGGACCAGTCGAGGTGTTCGACGGCCTCGACGGCGCTTCCGTACTGCCACTGGACCGGTTCGGCCGCGCCCTCGACCGGGACGACGCCCGCGAAGACGACCTCCCCGCCGTCGAGGGCGCGCTCCTTGAGGGCCTCCAGCGCGAAGAAGCGTTCCGTGTAGGTGGTCTCGGCGGGATCGGCGTCGGCCCGGGAGGGTTGCGCCCGGGCCGACCGCTCCAGATCGCGGACGCGGGCCTCGATGGCGTCGAGGCGCTCCTCGACGCTGGAACGGGGGGTGGGTTCGGTGGGTTCTGGCACCCGGCCACGGTACACGATTATACGTTGTTACGTAGAACCAGATTTACCGTGCGGCCCTGTCGCACTTGCCCGTTTTTGCCTGATCCGAAGGAGGAGGTGCCGTCCCGCTGACGCCCCGTACCCGATGATGAGGGGGCGGAGACGGTATCCGCCCTGCTCGTAGTACCCGACAGGTCGCCCCCGTCAGTCTCCTGGGCGACCGGGAGAGGAGCACCCATGCGGACGCAGGCCAACGGTTGGCAGTACTTCGTCGCCACACTGCTCATCGTCACCGGAGCCATCAACGTCATCCAGGGGCTCGCGGCGATGTTCACCCCGGGATTCTTCGTCGCCACCGAGACCCAGATGCTCCTCCTGGAGTACGGGGCGTGGGGCGTCCTCCTCGGCCTCTGGGGCGTGGTGCTGGTCGTCGCCGGTCTGGCGGTCCTGTCCGGCAGCACCTGGGCCCGGGCCTTCTCCATCGTCCTGGCCGCCCTGAACGCCATCGCCCAGCTGGCCTTCCTGATCGCGATGCCCCTGTGGTCGGTGGTGGTCATCGCCATCGACATCCTGGTGATCTACGGTCTCACCGCGGGCTGGCCCGTCGCGGTCGGAGACGACACGAACGAACGATCCGAGGACGCCGGCTACCGCGCCGGGTACCGGGCCGCCCACGAACGCCCGCACGCGGCGCCTCGGCCGACCTCGTCTCCGGAACAGGGCCAACAGCGCTCCAACAGCTGAGCGCCGTCGCCGCCCCCGATCCGCGCTGCCGGGTCGGGGGCGGTTCCCCGCCAGCCACCCGGCCCACGGCAAACCTACGATGAGAGGTATGCGCACCCCCCACCCGAACACGTCGCCGGTCCGTGTGTCCGCCGCCGTGATGACCCACCCCCGCCGATCCCGCGACGCCGAGAGAGTGGCCTCGCACACCGGCCTGTCCCCCACCGAACTGGCGCCCGACCCCGAGCCCGACGGTCCGCCCACCGCGCTGCGCGCCGCCCGGGTCGCCTTCGCGGCGGCCGAGCGCCACGACACCACCCACCACCTGGTCCTCCAGGACGACGTCCGTCTGGCCGGGGACTTCGCAGCTACCGTGCGGCACTACCTGGACGCGCACCCGGACGCCGCCGTGTCGTTCTTCGTCGAGTGGGGGTCGCGCACGGCCACCCTGGCACGGTGGGCGGTGTTCACCGGGGCCGGAGCGGTTCCGGTGGTCAACCCCTACGTACCCACGGTCGCCCTGGCGCTTCCCCGAACCGTGTCCGCCGGGCTCGCCCGGTTCCTGGCGGAGGAGGGCCGACCGGACCAGCCCGACGACCGCGAGGTACTGCGCCACGTCCACCGCACCGGCACCCGCGCCCTGGTGGCGGTACCCAACCCCGTGGAACACGACGAGCTGCCCAGCCTGGTCGGAAACGCCGGTCACGGTGCCCGCCGCTCCGTGTGCTTCTCCGACACGGCGGCGCCGTCTCCCGCGACGTCCCTCCTGGAGCCGCCGCGCGCGCTCCCCCACCTGAACTGGACCACCGGCGAGACCGGCCTCATCGACCTGGAACACGACGTTCCCGAGGCCCACGTCCCCCTGGAACAGGCCCTGGCGCGCTGGGGCGCCGACGCCGATCGGACGGCGCACGCGCTGTCGGCCAGTGCCGGCAGCGCGCTGGCCCGGCTCGTGCCGCGACCGCGCCTGGACGCCGTCTGGCGGACCGCGGCGGCCAACGGCGCGGTGCTGGAGGGCCGCTGGCCCGGAGTGGTCGGCGGGCTCCGGCGCAGGCTGGACGAGGCCCCCGTGGAGCGCGCGCTCGCCACCCTGGTGCCGGGTGCGCTGCGCGCCCTGGTCGACGTCTGCGCGCTGGAGGAGCACCGGTCGGAGGTGGTCCGGCTGACCCTGGACGCCCTGGAGTTCGGAGCCGAACACTGCCCCGCCCCGAAGGAGGCCCTGTGACCACCGCCGTACGGATCTCCTGCGCCGTGATGACCCACCCGCGCCGGGCCGGAGCCGCCCGCGCGCTGGCCGCGTCCCTGCCGGAACTCTCACCGACCGTCGTCACGGACCCCGCCCCCGAGGGGGCGCCCTCCACCCTGCGGACCTCCCTCGCGGCGTGGGCGGCCGTACCGGACCGGGCCACCCACCACCTGGTCCTCCAGGACGACGCCGAACCCCGGCCCGGGATGATCGGGGCGCTGACCGCCCTAGTCACCGCCCACCCGCGGGAACCGCTGAGCCTGTTCTGCGAGTGGGGGTCGGCGACCGCGACCACCGCCCGCTGGGCGGCCCTGGGCGGCCACGGTCTGGCCGAGTGCGTCGACCAGTACGTGCCCACGGTCGGTCTCCTGCTACCCGCCCCCGTGGCCCGGGAACTGGTGGCGACCGTCGCACCTCAGGGGCGCGAGGAGGAACCCGACGACGAGGCCCTGGCCCGGTTCCTGGAGCGCACCGGCCGAACGGCCCTGGTCACCGTGCCCAACCTGGTCGAGCATGACGGCGACCTGAGCCTGGTCGGCAACGGCCACCGGATGGGCGTGCGCCGGTCGGTCCTGCTCCGGGAGGCCGGGGACCCCGCGCCCGACCCCCGCGTGCTGCGTGCCCCCTCGATGGTGCCCTTCGTGAGCTGGCGCCGCGCCCGGGCGGCCGCCGCCCTGTGGGACACCACCGGCCCGGGCCGCCACGCCGGGCACCGCGCACACCTGCGCGCGGCCCTGGCCGAGGACGGGCTCCCCCACGCCGAACTGGTACGGGAGCTGGACACCTGGCTGGCCACGGAGCCGGGACGGCGACTGGAGGGCATGCTCGGATTCGGTCTGCCGCACGAGTTGTGGCTGGCGGCCACCGCCGTGGCCGCGTGGGCACCGCTGCCCGCGCGGGACCTCGCCGCCCCGGGCGCGGTGGCGCGACGTGCGCTGGCCACCCTGGCGCCCGGGGGCCTGCGCACGGTGGTGCCCCAGGTGCTCGACGACGAGGTCGCCCTGGCGGACCTGTCCGCGCTGGTACTGGCCGCCTTCGCCGTCGGCGCACGGGCCCGCGCCACCGGCGCCGTTCCCCGCCGGGAACCCGCTCCGGCGGGGAACGGCCGGGAGGCCTAACGCTTCCTGGGGTGCAGCTGGCTCGTCACCGCGAGCCGGTTGTAGAGGTTGATCATGGCGATGGCGGACATCAGGGCCGCGAGCTCGGTCTCGTCGAAGTGCTCGGCGGCCGACTCGTAGGCCTCGTCCGACACCCCGGTGCCACCGAGCTCGGTCATCTCGTCGGTGAGTGCCAGGGCGGCCCGCTCGCGCTCGGTGAAGCGCTCCCCGGCTTCGTACCAGGTCGAGACCAGGAAGAGCCGCTGCTGGGACTCACCCTCCTCGAGTGCCTTGTGGGTGTGCAGGTCCACGCAGAAGGCGCAGCCGTTGAGCACCGAGGCCCGGAGCTTGATCAGTTCGAGCAGTCCGACGTCCAGGTGGCCGGCGACGACCTGGTCGATCTCGTCGAGCTTCTTGTAGACCTCCGGAAGCTTCTTCGCCCACACCACGCGCTTTTCGGCCATGAGGACCGTCCCCTCGTCATCGAACAGCTGTCGCGCCAGATGCTACGGCCCCGAGCCCCCGCGCCACCACCAGACCCCGATATGTCCCCCCGGGTCGCCTCCTCGCCGTCGGCTCCGTCGTACGGCCCCGGGTCCCACGGCCCCGGGGTCGAGCGGGGGTGGGTGACGGGACGGCGGGTTCAGCCCTGCGGGTCGCGGGCGTCGTGCGTGAGCAGTGCCAGTTGGATGCGACCCGACAGGTCCAGCTTGGTCAGGGCACTCGACACGTGCGCCTTCACGGTGCCCATCGACATGTGCAGCCGCTCCCCGATCTCCGCGTTGGACAGGCCCTCGGTCACCGCCTCGGCCACGTCCCGCTCCCGGTCGGTGAGCAGCGCCATGCGCGCGCGGGCGCGATCGCGGCGGGTGGGCGCCGCGGAGCGCTCGGCCGGGTCGGTCCCGGCCACCCGGTCCATCAGCGCACGGGCCACGCTCGGCGACAGCACCGGTTCGCCCAGGGCGGCACGGCGCACCGCCTCGGCGATCCGCGCCGGGTCGGTGTGCTTGAGCAGGTATCCGGCGGCACCGGCCCGCAGGGCCTCCACCACGGTGGCATCGGCGTCGAAGGTGGTGAGGACCAGCACCTGCGGTCCCGGCGCTCGGCCCGCCCCGGCCTCCGGCCCCGACCTCAGCCGGGCGGTCGCGGTGATGCCGTCGACGCCCGGCATGCGTACGTCCATGAGCACCACGTCCGGGCGGTGTTCGGCCACGGCGGCGGCCACCTGGTGGCCGTCGTCGGCCTCACCCACCACCTCGATGTCCCCGCCGCCGGAGAGCATCAGCCGCAGACCCGCGCGTACCAGGGCGTCGTCGTCCACGAGCAGGACCCGGACCGGGGCCTTCACGGTCTCCACTACGGAACCCTTCCTCTGTCGGCCCCGTGGGGCTCCGCGTACGGCCGCGCCCGCCAGGGCAGTACGGCGGTCAGGCTGAACCGGCCCTGGGAGGGGCCGTGCCTCAACCGGCCCCCGTCGAGCCGTACCCGTTCGGCCAGGCCCGCCAGCCCGGCACCCGCTCCGGGGATCTCGCTGTCGGCCCTGCCGATCGGCAGTACGTTGCTGACCACGACCACCAGGTCGCGGCCGGGGGCGCCGGTGAGTGTGACCGTGACCTTCGCTCCGGGCGCGTGTTTGCGGGAGTTGGTCAGGCCCTCCTGCACCACCCGGTAGGCGGTGTGGCGCACCTGGTCACCGGGCTCGGCCCCCTCGGGCAGGTCGGCGGTGTACGAGACCTTCTCCCCCGCCTCCGCGGCCTCGGCCACCAGACGGGCGACCTCGGCGAGCCGGGGCGGCCGGGTGTCCTCGTCGTCCCCGGTCAGGTCGCCCGAGCGCAGAACGGTGAGGATGGCGCTCAGTTCGTCCAGCACGCGGTGCGCGTTGTCCCGGATCACCCGGACCGCGGCACCCACCTCGGTGGCCTTCAGCGGGGCGGCCTCCCCCGACTCGGCCCGGTCGGTCCGGTAGGCCAGCGCCCCGGCGTGCACGGAGAGCAGGGACATGCGGTGGGCGACCACGTCGTGCATCTCGCGGGCGATCCTGCGGCGTTCGTCTACCCGCGCCGCGGTCAGGCGCTCCTCGCGTAGTTCGCGCTCGCGCCGTACGTCCTCCCTCAGCCGCTCGACCAGGCTCCGGCGGGAGCGGACCGCCGCGCCCCAGGCCACGTAGGCGCTGATGAGGATGACGATGACCAGACCGGTCACGATCGAGTCGCTGGTGGAGTCGGGCACGAGCGCCACCCAGGGCAGCCCGAGGACCACCGTCAGCGCGGCGGTGAGGACCGCCTGGGTCAGGGGGCGGTAGACGGCCAGCCCGACCAGGGCCACCGTGAGCGCGCCGAACACCGCCGTGGAGAGCGACGACATCAGGACGATGACCAGGGCGACCACCAGCGGGCTGTCGCGGCGCCACCACAGGGCCAGGCAGGCCGGCGGGAGGCAGGCGAGGTCCAACCACAGGAGCCAGAGCGGGACCCGGTCGGTGGGATGCAGGTCCGCCGCGTACCCGACGAAGGACAACAGGCCGAGGGCGACCACGAAGACCAGGAGGAGGACGTCCACCACGAGGTCGCGTCGGCTGCGGCCCCTCGGCTCCATACGCCCCTCCACTCCGTCGTGCTCGTGCCCGGGTTCCAGCCTAGAACGGCGCGGCCGCCCGGCGCCTCGGCCACCAGGCCAGCGGAGGGCGTCCCGCCCTGGCCACCCGGCCAGGGCCTCTGTCCGGTCGGCCGATGCGGGCGGGGCCGTGATCCCGGAAGATGGATGGCATGACAAGCGCCGACGTTCCGGCTCTGGAGCTGGACGGACTCACCAAGACCTTCAACGAGACGCGCGCCGCCGACGGCGTGAGCCTGGCCGTGCCCCGTGGTGCCACGATGGGCCTGGTCGGCCCCAACGGCGCGGGCAAGACCACCTCGTTGTCGATGGCGGTGGGCCTACTGCGCCCGGACGCGGGAACCGCCCGGGTCCTGGGCGTGGACGTGTGGCGGGAGCCGGTCGAGGCCAAGCGTCGGCTGGGGGTGCTTCCGGACGGCCTGTCGCTGCCCGAGCGCCTCACCGGGGGCGAGCTGCTCGACTACTGGGGGCGGCTGCGCGGCCTGGGCCGCGACGTCACCCTGACCCGGGCCCGGGAGCTGCTCCAGGTCCTCGAACTGGACGGCGCCGAGCGCGACGGAGTGCTGGTGGCGGAGTACTCCACCGGTATGCGCAAGAAGATCGGTCTGGCCACGGCCCTGCTGCACGCTCCCGAGGTGCTGGTCCTGGACGAGCCGTACGAGGCGGTGGACCCGGTGTCGGCGCGGGTGCTCACCGCGATCCTGCGCCGGTTCACGGACGGCGGCGGCACCGTGGTGATCTCCAGTCACGTCATGGCCCTGGTGGAGCAGCTCACCGACCGGGTCGCGATCATCGCGCGCGGTCGGGTGCTGGCGGACGGCACGCTCGGGCAGGTTCGGGGGGCGGACGCCACGCTGGAGGACACCTTCGTCCGGCTGGTCGGAGCCCGTGAGGTCGGGGAGGGGGATCTGGCGTGGTTGAACTCCTGATCCGGCTCAAGTTCACCCTGGGGCGCCACAGCGGCCTGCGGATCGTCTCCCTGCTGGCGATCGTCCTGGGGACCGGACTCACCTGGTACTGGGCGGTGGTGGCCACGAGCGACCAGGTGAGGTCGGGCCTGCTGATGCTGGCGCTGGCGGTCTGGTGCGGGGGCTGGGTGCTCGGCCCGACCATCACCAACGGCGTGGGGGTACTGCGCTCCCAGTACTTCAGCCTGCTTCCGCTGGACCGCGGCCGCGTGGGCGCCGGACTGCTGGTGTCAGCGTTCGTCGGCGCCGGCCCGCTGCTCACCCTGGTGGCCACGGCCGCGGTGGCCTGGCACGCGTGGCTCTCCGACCCGGCCACGCTGTTCCTGGGCCTCCTGGGCATGCTGGCGCTGTTGGTGTTCATGGTCTCCCTGTCACGTCTGGTGTTCCGGGCCCTCGGTGTGGCCATGCACAGCCGGATCGGGATGGAGATCGCCTCCCTCCAGTGGGGGCTGATCGTGGCCGGTCTCTTCTTCGGGTGGCTGGCGATCCAGCCCGCGCTGTCGGCGATGTCGGCGCTGACGCGGGAGGGACTCCAGGGGACGGCCCTGGGCGTGCTGTCGGTGCTGCCGACCTCCTGGCCGGTGCTGGCGGTGGACGCGGCGGCCACAGGCGCCTGGGGGACCGCCTTCGGTTGGCTCGGCGCACTCGGCCTGCTCACGCTGGCGACGGTGCTGGTCACCGTCCGGCTGCTGGCGCCGAGCGTGGCCGCCCGTGGTGTGCGCAGACGGGCGCGCCCCCTGGGTTCGCGGGTGCTGGACGGTGGGCGCTCCCTCCTGCCGGACACCCCGCTGGGCGCGGTGGTCGGCAAGGAGCTGCGCCAGTGGTGGCGTGACCCGTGGCGTGGGCTGGAACTGCGCGCGGCACTGTGGACGGGTCTCATCATGGCGGTGTTCGGGCTGGTCGCCCAGCTACCACAGATCCCGCCCTTCGCGGGTGTGATCGCCCTGTTGGTGATGGGGATGGGCGGTTCCAACATGTACGGGCACGACGGCACCGCGCTGTGGCTGACCGTGGTGGGGCAGGGCGCGGACACGGTCCGCGCCGAGGTGCGGGGCAGACAGATCGCGCTGGCCCTGCTCATCGGCCCGGCGTCGGCCCTGCTGAGCGTGGTCGCCGTGGTGGTCTCCGGCGCGTACTGGGCGACGCCGTACGTGGTGTCGAGCCTGGTGGTCTTCCTGGGGGTGAGCACCGGACTGTCGATCCTGTTGTCGGTGGTGGCCGTGACCCCGGGGGTCGATCCGCATCTGCGGGTGGACGCCAACGACGCCGGTGACAACCAGCTCCAGGTGTGGGTCACCCTGGCGGCCCTTCCGTTGCTGTCGGCCCCCACGTTCGGCGTCCTGGTGTGGGCGGGTCTCGTGGGAGTCCCCTGGCTGGCCGTGCCCGTGGCGCTCGCCAACGGGGCGCTGGCCGCCTGGCTGCTGGGCGGAGCCGCCCACCGACGCCTGGAGGGACGTCTGCCGGAGACCTTCACCCGTATCCGTTACGGCAGGGAGATCGCGGCCCGGGGACTGCCCCGTGACGGCGGAGGACCGCTGGACCGGTTGGAGCGGGGCGCTCTGACGACCAACGCGGACACCCGGCCCACGGGTTCGTGACCCCGGGGCCACGCCACCGGCTCGCGCCGCGTCACGGGGGTCACACTCCCCGTGCGACGCCCGCCCCCGGACCGGCCCGGCGGTTCGGCCGTCTCCGGAGTCGCGCGGTGTGCCCCTGACGGGCACCGTGTGAACCGATCAGACCACTCATGGAAGAGCGGCGCCGGTGGTGGCCCCGGGCCACCACCGGCGTACTTCCCGCACGCGCCGACTCGCGATCCGGAACCCGTGCCCAGCCCGGCCGGGGACGCCTTCCCCGGACCCACTGCCAGAGCCGTTCCCACGCCCATCGCGTCACCTGGACCCACCACCCTCCGCACGACCGTTCTCCTTCGATACTGCGGGAGCGCGCGAGCCCCCACAAGCCCACGCGTCCGGCCTGTGGACAACGCCCGTCCCGCCGATGCCCTCCCCCGTTGTTGAGGTCTTACGGCCGGGACGGTCACCCCGGCTCCTGTGCCAGAGTGGGGCCCGGGTGGACCAGCAGGAGGTTGCAGATGGCTCGGAAGGCCGACCCCGCGAGGCGACGCGAGGTCCTGGACGCCGTGATCGAACAACTCGCGGAGACCGGGATCAGCGGGTTCACGCTGCGCGGCCTCGCCCAGGGGCTGGGGCAGAGCACCCGCGTGCTCACCCACCACTTCGCCGACCGCGAGGACCTGCTCTCGGCGGTACTGTCGCGGCTCGACGAACGACAGCACGCGGCACTGGTGGCCACGAAGGGCTGGGCGGACCCGTCGGTCCCGGTCGGCGACATCGTCCGCGACTCCTGGGAGCGCAACCTCGGGCCGGAACTGCCCATGACACGGCTCGTCCGGGAGATCGAGGGGCTGGCCTCGGCGGGACGCCTGCCCGCCTCCAGCGCGGGGTTCCTGCGCGGGCGCGCGGAGTTCGTCGCCTCCTGCCTGGTGCTGCGCGGCGCCCCCGCCGACCGCGCGCTGAGTCTGGCCACCCTGCTCAACGCGGGCTTCGCCGGGCTGGAGTCCGACTACCTGTCGACCGGTGACCTCGGGCGCGCCGAGGCGGGGCTGGACCTGCTGTGCGCGTGGATCGACACGGCGGCGCCGACCGGCTGACCCCCGCGCCCCCGACCGACGATCCCTCCCGGCTGCCCCCGTGTTCGCCTCCCGTGGCCGGACGGTTTCGCCGGCCTCCGGGCCGGCTGACGCACGCGCCGGAGCTCAGCCCTCGGTCCGCACCCGCACCCGCTCGTAGACCGGGGTCAGGCCGTCGAGGAAGGCCAGGAGCGCCAGCTCGAAGCTGTCCTCGTCGATCTCGGCGGCGACCTCGGCCAGCCGGTGGGCCTGTGACAGGTTCGGATACCGGTCCTGGTACACCCACACGTCGTCGTCGAAGCCGCCCGCGAAGGAGTGGGTGGCCGCCCCCACGACCAGGTACTTGGTGGAGGCACCGATCATCGTGGCGTACCGGGGCGGCCAGCCCGCGCCCACGAGCCCGCCGTGCACGGCGTCGGCGCGGCGCAGGGCCTCCTCGCGGCGGCCCGGCCCGGCGGCGATCACGGGCAGCAGGTTGGGGTGCCGGGCGAGGGCGGCACGGTAGGAGCGGGCCCACACGGCCAGGCCCTCCCGCCAGTCTCCGCCACCGAAGGCGGAGACGTCGATGTGCGTGGTGGCCTCCTCCGCGACCTCGCTGAGCAGCTCCTCCTTGGTGCGGTAGTGGCTGTACAGCGAGGCGGCCCGCACGTCGAGCTCCTGGGCGAGCCTGCGCATGGACAGCTTCTCCAGCCCGTCCCGGTCGATGAGCGCGAGCGCGGCCTCGCGGATGGCCGGTCTGCTCAGGAGCGGTGTCTTGGGTCGGGCCACGGCGGGGCTCCCCTTCCGCGCTGTTCGTCACGTGCCGGACCGTCCGGCGTCAGCGCTGATCATCGCACGAGGGCGCGCGGTCTCGCCGCCGCACGCGGGCCGGGCCGTGTCCCGAGCGCGGGTTCCTCCCCCTTGCGCGGGCCGCGCGAGGGCACGTACTCTCAACTAACCGAACAGCGTTAGGTTAGTGGGGTTAGCCGTGATCGATTTCTCACTGAGCGAAGAGCAAAAGGCCATTAGGAGCTGGGTACGGACCTTCGTCCAGCGGGAACTGATGCCGCTGGAGAACGACGTGCTGCGCCGCGAGCGCGAGGGCCACCCTCCCGGCCTGACGCACGAGGAGAGGAACCGGCTGCGCGCGCTCGCCCGCGAGTCCGGCTTCTGGGGCGTGGCCACTCCGGAGGAGTTCGGCGGCATGGGCCTGGACGCCGTCACCGAAGCCCTCATCGAGACCGAACTCGGGCGCACCTTCCTCACCTTCAAGTTCGGCGGCGAGGCGGACAACATCCTCTACCACGCCAACGAGTGGCAGCGGCGCTCCTACCTGGTCCCCACCATCGAGGGCGAGCGCTCGTCGTGCTTCGCCATCACCGAGCCCGGCGCTGGTTCGGACGCCAAGGCCATCCGCACCCGGGCCGTGCGCGACGGCGACACCTGGGTACTCAACGGCGAGAAGACCTTCATCACCGGCGGCATGGAGGCCGACTTCGCGCTGGTCTTCGCGGTCACCGATCCCGAGAGGGGGGCCGACGGGGGCGTGACCTGCTTCCTCGTCGACCGCGACATGGGGTGGACCTCCGAGCCCATCGACACCATGGGCGAGCGCCGCCCGGCGTCCCTGGTCTTCCAGGACGTGCGCGTCCCGCACGAGAACGTCCTCGGCGAGGAGGGGAGGGGCTTCGAGCTCGCCATGCAGTGGATCGGCCGGGGCCGCTACCTGCTGCCGGCACGGGCGCTGGGAGGGTGCGAGCGGCTGCTCGACATGGGTCTCGAGCACGCGAGGACCCGTGAGACCTTCGGCGCCCCGCTCGCGGACCGGCAGGCCATCCAGTGGATGATCGCCGACTCCCAGACCGAGATCGAGGCGCTGCGGCTCCTGGTGCTCCACGCGGCGTGGCGGGTCGCGAGCGGGCGGGACTCACGGCACGCCCAGGCGATCGCCAAGCTGTTCGGCGGGGTGAAGGCCAACGAGATCGTCGACCGCGTCATGCAGATTCACGGCGGCATGGGGTACACGCGGGAGCTGCCCGTGGAGCGGTTCTACCGCGACCTCCGGCTGCTGCGCATCTTCGAGGGCACCGACGAGATCCAGCGCCGCACCATCGCCCGCGACCTGATCAGGGGGCACGTGAAGGTCGGCGCCACCCTCGTGTAGCCGTCCGCGCTCCCGCCGCCCGGTGCGGGCGGTCCCGGACCGGGCGGCGGGAGGGGTCGGGCGCGCCGACCTAGGCGACGTCGACCAGGTCGACGACGAACACCAGGGTCTCCCCCGGCTTGATGAGGGCACCGGCGCCACGGTCGCCGTAGGCCAGGTTCGGCGGGATGACCAGCTGACGGCGGCCGCCGACGCGCATGCCCAGGACGCCCTGGTCCCAGCCGGAGATGACCTGACGGGCGCCGAGCTTGAAGCGCAGCGGCTCGCCGCGGTTCCAGCTGGCGTCGAACTCCTCGCCGGTGGAGTGCGAGACACCGACGTACTGGACGCTGACGGTGCTGCCGTGCCCGGCCTGGGCGCCCTCACCGACGGTGAGGTCGGTGATCTGGAGGTCCGCGGGCGGCGGGCCCTCGATGAAGTCGATCTCGGGACGCTCAAGCGCCATGGTGGATCTCCTCGGTTGAAGACGTGAACAGAGGGACCCAGGCTATCGGTGGTGACCGAGGGGGCTGGACGGAGCGCCAGGGGCGGCACACGGCGGTCAGGCGCCCGAGGCCGCCCGGTCGGAATCGCCGCGCAGGACGCAGAACTCGTTGCCCTCGGGGTCGGCGAGGACCACCCAACCGGAGCCGTCCGGCCTGCGGTGGTCGCCGACGAACGTGGCGCCCACCCCCAGCAGCCGCTCCACCTCCCGTTCCCGCGAGGTCTCGGGGCGCAGGCACAGGTGCAACCGGTTCTTGTCCTGCTTGACCTCGGGTACCTGGTTGAAGTGCAGCACCGGGCCCTGCGCCGACAGGACCTGGGTCTCGGGGTCTCCGGGCTCGGACTCCGGGTGGCCCGGGCGCCCGGTCACCTCGCTCCAGAACCGGGCCAGGGCGTAGGCGTCCGTGCAGTCGATCGCGATGTTGAGCACCGTGGAAGTCATGGCCGCCAGTATGGGCGGCCCCGTCTCCCGCGCGCCAGGGGTTATCGGCCCCGGGCGGACCCGGGCCTCACACCCTGGCGGGCTCGTGGTCGCCCACGGTGGCGGCGACGACGTGTCCGTGGCCCTCCAGTTTGATCGGGCCGCTGTCGGCCTGGACGAACACCGACTCCCCCCGCCCCAGGGTGACGCCCTCGCCGACCTCCGCGACCAGGTCCACCGTCCCGCGCAGCGCCAGGACCACGGTGGGCCCGTCGCCCGGCAGGTGGGCGGCGATCCGGCCCGGGCCGATCTCGTGGAGCGCGAACTCCGGCGCCGCCGGGCGGAACTCCCGTCGGCCGTCGAGGAACCCGGGTTGGGCGTACGGGATGGGCAGGACCGAGAAGTCCACCACGTCCAGGAGTTCGGGGGCGTCGACGTGTTTGGCGGTCAGGCCCGCACGCAGAACGTTGTCGGAGCTGGCCATCACCTCCACGGCGGTGCCCTGGAGGTAGGCGTGCAGGTTGCCCGCGGGCAGGAAGAGCGCCTGCCCAGGCCAGAGCGTGACCTTGTTGAGCAGCAGCGACGCCACGGCCCCCGGGTCTCCCGGGTAGCGTTCGGCCAGGTCGGTGACGGTCTGCGCGTGGGCTCCGCGCCCGCCGCTGCCCGACCACTCCCGGACGAAGTCGCCGATCATCCGGTGGCGGTCGGCGAGCGGCAGTGTCAGCAGGCGGGTGAGCGCCGCGCGCAGAGCCGTCCGGGTGTCGGCGTGGGACAGGTCCTCGCGGAGCACGTCGGCCAGGTCGTTGTCCAGCCCGGAGAGGTCGGCGGCGGTGGCGGCCGGTTCGCGGAATCCGCACAGGGCCTCGAACGGCTCCAGGGCGAGGAGGAGCTCGGGCTTGTGGTGCGGGTCGCGGTAGTTGCGGTGGGGGGCGTCCAACGGGATGCCCGCGCGCTCCTCGGCCTCGAAGCCGGAGCGGGCCCGGGCGGCGTCGGGGTGGACCTGGAGGGAGAGCGGCGCCTCGGCGGCGAGGTACTTCAGGAGGTAGGGCAGGCGGCCGCCGAAGCGTTCGGCGGTACCGCTGCCCAGGACGCGGTGCGGGTCCTCGCAGATGAGCTCGGGCAGGGGTCTGTCGCCGTCGTCGCAGTGCGCGGTGCTGGGGGCGCCGTGGTGGGCGCCCAGCCACAGTTCGGCCTGGGGGGTGCCGTCGGGTTCGGTGCCCAGCAGGCGGGGGATGGCGGCGCGCGCTCCCCAGGCGTACGGACGTACCCTGTTGGTGAGCCTGTGCATCCGCTCCCCGCTTTCCCGTCGGCGTGTTCTCACCCCGTGGACGCTCCGGTGAGGTGTGAACAGTCTTGCCAAGAGACGCCTCCCGGTCGACACGGCACGCCCCACATCTCGCGGTAGTGCACACTTCACCTCGCCAGTTGGGCAGGCACCCGGTTCGCCCGGCGCCCGGTGACGGCAACGAAGTTACTGGGAAGTAAACCACGTTCGCGGACACGTGAACAGCACCACACTGTCACCTTCCAGAGACAACTGACGGTGCCCTCCAGGGTGATTCATGATGCCATCCGCGTGACGAGAAGGCCGGTTCCGAACGCGCCGTTCCCGGGATCGGACTCCGAGAATCGGGATGCCGTCCGCGCCCCCGGTCCTCTAGATGAGTGATTCCAAGGGGTCAGTGATCGTAAGCGGTCAATGAGCGTAGGACCGGCTGGCCGGTGCGGTCGTTGTGCCAGACCACGGCGGTC
>NZ_JBEYHA010000026.1:0-75426 GCF_040635075.1 Nocardiopsis sp. NPDC007018 | reverse complement strand
GGTCCTGTGCCGCTTACTGCGTACCCCTTGTGTGCTGAGGACTCTGGTCAGGGCGGGGTGTGCGCGTGGTGCTCTGCCCGGACCGCACTTGGCGGACGCGCTCTCGTGTGACACGACTGGCAGGAAAGGGCCAAGCACGGCACCGGGCCACCCCCCAGGACGACTGATGTGTTCGAGAGATGCGTGTCCCCAGCCCTGGTAAAAACCCCCGCCGTCCGGGCGCCGCTTGCCGCTCTACGGCCAACCCGCTCTCCTGAACCCAGCACTCACGTGCACGTTTGTACCCCGCTGTGGCTCAGGGGGTTTGCGCCGTGCGGCTTACTACCGCACATGACTGAGGTTCCAACCCCCTGGGGGGTGAGGAGTCTGCGTTGGTGTCTGCTTCACGCCTGTGACAGCGCGCCCACCAGCACCACGAGGGGTGTGAACCCCCGCCACGTGTTGTGACTCCCTCAGGGGGAGGCTTCCCCTGCACCCCGGGGTGGTGACCCGAGCGCTTCGGTGTCCCCTCAACCCCCAGGGGGTTGGTCGCCCCCAGCACGCACGGTAGTAAGCCGCACGGCGCAACGCACCCCGGACACAGCGGGGTACAAACCTGTGGGTACGCGCTTTCCCAGGGAGAGCGGGTTGGCCGTAGAGCGGTAGGCGGCGCTCGGACGGCGGGGGTTTTTACCAGTCCGGGGGACACGCATCTCTGGAACACATCGGTTGTCCTGGGGGGTGGCCCGGTGCCGTGCTTGGCCCTTTCCTACCAGTCGTGTCACACGAGAACACATCCGCCAAGTGCGGTCCGGGCAGAGCACCACGCGCACACCCCGCCCTGACCAGAGTCCTCAGCACACAAGGGGTACGCAGTAAGCCGCACAGGACCTACCGGCCCAAAGGGATAAACGGGTTGGCCGTAGAGGGTCCCACACACAACAACCACAACCGTAGAACCCACAGCTCACTTCAACCACAGGCCGTAGAGCTCGCTAAAAACAGCAACTACAACCCCCGTATCCACAGCTCACTTCAATCACAGGCCGTAGATCCCGCTCCAAACAGCAACCACAGCCCCTGTACCCATAGCTCACTTCAATCACAGGCCGTAGAGCTCGCTCCAAACACCAACTACAGCCCCCGTACCCCCAGCCCACACCAACCACAGACCGCAGCGCCCGCTCCAAACAGCAACCACAACCCCCTCCGCCCCCACCTCAACCGGATCGGCGTAGTCTCCAGGCGCGGGGTTGTTCCTCCTCGTGGGGTACGTCCTGTTGGGCGAACCGGGCCCGTACGCGGGCTCCGCCCAGTCTGCCCCGCTCCAGGTGGATGGTGCCTCCGGTGGCTTCGACCGCGTGCCGGACGATGTCGAGTCCCAGTCCGGTCGACCCGCCGCCGCTGGTGCCGCGCCGCAGGGCTGTCGTGGGGTCGGCGAATCCGGGTCCGGCGTCTTCGACGATCAGGGTCACCCATCCGGCGTGTTCGACGACCGCGACGGCGAACGGCCGGTCGGACGGGGTGTATCGGAACACGTTGCCGACGAGTGAGTCGAGGACGGCCGCGCACTCTTCGGTGGACAGCGCGACCCGGCAGGGGGTGTCGGGTACGTCGAGGTCGACTTCGCGGCCCTGGTCGTCGGCGAGCATGGTCCAGAACCCCATCCGGTTGACCACGGCCGCGGACAGGTCGCATACGCGTGTGGTGTCCGATTCGACGGCCTGGGGGCGCACGTCGCGGATGATGGCGTCGACGTCCCGTTCCAGGGCGGCGATCGCTCCTCTGATGCGCTCTCCTTCGGGGCCGGGGAGGGGTTCGGCGTCGAGTCGTAGGGCGGTCAGTGGGGTGCGGAGCCGGTGTGAGACGTCGGCGGCCATTTCCCGTTCCTTGGTCAGCAGGCCTTGTACGCGTTCGCCGATGGCGTTGATGGACTCTCCGAGCACCACCAGGTCGCGGGGGCCGTGTACGCGGATGCGGGCGTTGAGTCGTCCTTCGCCGATGTCCACGGCGGTGTCGGCGAGGGCGCGTAGGGCGCGCCGGGCGGGGCGGCTCAGGCGGTCGGTGATCAGGACGGCGCCGGTCACGACCAGTGCGGCGGCGGCCGCCAGCCAGCCGAGGACGGGTCCGACTCCGCTGAGCGCTTCGCCGCGGGGCTGGTACACCTCCACCACGGTCACGCCGCCCGATCCTTCGGGTGCTTCGGGGAGTTGCGGGGCGACCGCGACGAGGAGGTAGGAGGTGCCGCCTTCGACGGGGGTCTGGGTTCTGGTACCCGCGCCGGTGCGCCGGGCCCGGGTGAGTTCGGTGTCGTGGGCGCGGCTGGCTCCTACGGTCGTCCCGTCGGGGAGGTGGACGGCCAGGTGCCCTCTGGCCCCTGCGGCGGTGGAGGACACCACTCGCCGTAGGAGCGCGGGGTCCGTGTCGACTCCCACGACCGAGGCCACCGCGCCGGCCTGGGCCCAGACCGCCGCTTCGGCGCGCTGGTCGGCCTCTCGGAGGGCCCAGGCGCCGGTGACGCCGATCATCACCACGGCGACCATGACGGTGGCGAGGGTGACGGCGCGCGCCAGCAGCCTCCTCACACCGGTTCCACCAGTTTGAGTCCCACGCCCCGCACGGTGTGCAGGTAGCGGGGTCGGCTCGCGCTCTCACCGAGTTTGCGGCGCAGCCAGGACATGTGGACGTCGATGGTCTGGTCGTGGCCCACGAACGGGTGCTGGTGCCAGACCGCTTCCACGAGTTCGCGGCGGCTGACCACGCGTCCGGCGTGTTCGGCCAGGTAGGCCAGCAGGTCGAACTCGCGGCGGGACAGTTCCAGGGGGGTGCCGGCCAGGGTCGCCTGTCGGCGTGTCAGGCTGATCGACAGCTCTCCCACGGTGAGTTCTCCGGGGTCGGGCCCACCCGTGGTGGCCCGGCCGGATCTGCGTAGGAGCGCGTTCATCCGGGCGGCGAGCTGGGTGCTGGAGAAGGGTTTGACGACGTAGTCGTCGGCGCCGTCGTTGAGCAGGCGCACGATGGACTGCTCGTCGCCGCGCGCCGTCGCCACGATGACGGGGACGTCACTGTGCCCGCGGAGCATCCGCAGCGCGGCGGCGCCGTCCAGGTCGGGCAGGCCGAGGTCGAGGATGACCAGGTCGGGTTCGTGCCGGGCGGCCTCCCGTAGGGCGTCCAGGGCGGTGCCCACGGGCAGCACCACGTGCCCGAGACCGCTCAGCGCGCGTACCAGGGCGCCCCGCACCATCTGGTCGTCCTCGACCAGCAAGACCGTTGCCATGCGCACACGTTAACCAACGTCGCGGCCGTGCACGAGTCCGGATGCGGCCCGTGGTCAGGCGGTTCACCGCTGTGACCGCGGGCGCGGCGGTGGTGCGGCTTAAGTCGAAAGAGACGCTGCGTTAAGGCTTCCTTAGGGAGCCCGACACTACTGTCGTCACACATCGCCGGTGGTGGCGCGCGTCACAGGGACGCGGCCGTTCCCACCGGCCCGATCGGTCGGCGGGTACCCGTGTGCCCGCTCCCGGAGGTGTCGTGGCCGAAATCGTGATCGACGGCCTGGGTAAGGTCTACCAGGACGGAACCCGCGCGGTCGACGACCTCTCCCTGGACATCCAGGACGGCGAGTTCCTGGTGCTGGTCGGGCCGTCCGGCTGCGGCAAGACCACCGCCCTGCGGATGGTCGCGGGGTTGGAGGCGATCAGCGAGGGCTCCGTCCGGATCGGCGATCAGGTCGTGAACGACGTCCCCGCCCGCGACCGCGACGTGGCGATGGTCTTCCAGTCCTACGCCCTGTACCCGCACCTGAACATCTTCGAGAACATCGCGTTCGGGCTGCGGCTGCGCAAGCTGCCCAAGGCGGAGATCGACCGGCGTGTGCGCGAGGTCGCCCGCGTCCTCGAACTGGAGGAGCACCTGACCCGCAAGCCGGGCAACCTCTCCGGTGGTCAGCGCCAGCGGGTGGCCATGGGCCGGGCGATCGTCCGCGAACCCCGGGCGTTCCTGATGGACGAACCCCTGTCCAACCTGGACGCGAAGCTCCGGGTGCAGATGCGCGCCCAGATCGCCCGTATCCAGCGCGACCTGGGCGTCACCACGGTCTACGTCACCCACGACCAGACCGAGGCGATGACCCTGGGCGACCGCGTGGCCGTGATGAAGCGGGGCGTCCTCCAGCAGGTCGGCCCGCCGCAGGAGCTGTACGACCATCCCCGCAACCTGTTCGTCGCCGGGTTCGTCGGTTCGCCCGGCATGAACCTGATCTGCGTCGAACTCCACGAGGAGGGCGGCCGGTTCCGTGTCCGGATCGGCGACCAGCACCTGGACCTGCCCGACAGCCTCCTGCACCGGCGCCCCGCCCTGAGCGGCTACGCGGGGGCCAAGGTCGTCGTGGGCATCCGCCCCGAGGACATGGAGGACGCCGGGATCGTCGGCGGTACCGAGGGGGCCACGCTCACCTCGGTCGCCGACCTGGTCGAGGCCATGGGTTCGGACGTCCTCGTGCACTTCCCGCTCGACGCCGCACCCGTCGTGACCGAGGACACCCGTGAGCTCGCCCGCGACGCGGGAACCGACGAGACCCTCCCCGCGACCGACGACGGCGTGGTCCTCGTCGGCCGTTTCAGCCCCCGTACCCACGTGTACGAGGGCCAGACCATCACCGTGGCGGTGGACACCGAACGCCTCCAGTTCTTCGACCCCGCCACCGGTACAGCGATCCACGACTCCTGAGGAGCGTCCCCCATGTCAGCACCCATCTCCCGCCGTGCCGCCTCCCGACGCGGCAGAGTCCTCGGCGGTGCCGCCGCCGCGCTCGGCCTGACCCTGGTCGCCACCGCCTGCGGCGGCTCGGGCTCGTCGGTCTCCGACGCCGACCTGGACGGCCAGACCCTGGAGATCGTCGGCCCCTGGGCCGGTGACGAGCAGGTCGCCTTCGAGCAGGTCCTCGCGATCTTCGAGGAGGAGACCGGCGCGACCATCTCCTACAGCGGTGCGGGCGACGACCTCCAGACCGTCCTCCAGACCCGTATCCAGGGCGGGGACCAGCCGGACGTGGCGCTCATCCCGCAGGCGGGGCTGATCGAGCACTTCGTCAACGAGGACGTCCTGGTGCCGCTCGGTGACGACGTCGTGGCCGCCCTCGACGAGAACATGGCCGGTGCGTGGGCGGACATCGGCTCGGTCGACGGCACCCCGTACGGCGTCTACCTCAAGGCCGCCAACAAGTCCCTGGTCTGGTACAACGACGAGCTCTTCGCCGAGTCGGGCGCCACGGTCCCGGAGAACTGGGACGAGTTCGTGGAACTCTCCGAGAACCTCTCCGACGTCGGCATCAGCCCGCTGTCGGTGGCCGGTGCGGACGGCTGGGTGCTGACCGACTGGTTCGAGAACGTCTACCTCCAGACGGCCGGTCCGCAGATGTACGACCAGCTCGCCGCGCACGAGATCCCGTGGACCGACCCCAGCGTCGAGGTCGCCCTGGAGACCCTCGCCGAGGTGTGGGGCCAGGAGCAGCTGATGCTGGGCGGGAGTGGCGGCAGCCTCCAGACCGACTTCCCGACCTCCGTCGTGAACGTCTACAGTGACGACCCCGACGCCGCCATGGTGGTGGGGGCCGACTTCATCGGCGGGGTCGTGACCGCCAGCACTAACGCCGCCGTGGGCGACACCGCCCAGGTGTTCCCCTTCCCCAGCATCGCCGGTGAGGGCGACGCCGTCGTCGTGGCCGGTGACGCCGCCGTCGCGATGAACGACAGCGAGGCCACCATGGAGCTGCTGCGCTTCCTCGCCTCGGAGGAGGCCGCCGCCGAGTGGGCCTCCATCGGCGGGTTCATCTCCCCGAACAAGAACCTGACCGCCGACGACTACGCCGACCCGGTCCTCGGGCAGGTCGCCGAGCAGATCATCCTCGCGGGCGACAGTGTCCGCTTCGACCTCTCTGACCTCCAGCCCGCCGCGTTCGGCGCCACCGTCGGCGACGGCATGTGGCAGACGCTCCAGGACTTCCTGGCCGACCCCTCCGACGTGGAGGGCACCATGGAGCGCCTGGAGTCCGAGGCCGCCCGCGCCTACGGCGAGTAGACGGAGCCCCACGCCATGACCTCCAACGACACCGGGGCGGCCCGTGCCGGGGCCGCCCCCGCCACCCCGCCGGGCGGGCGGAAGCCCTCCGGCGGCCCGCGTGACGGCGCCCGCCCCGGCTGGCGGCGCCTGTTCGGCCCGGCCACGCTGTTCCTGCTGCCCGCCCTGCTGTTCCTCACGGTGTTCCTGGCCTACCCGGCCGTCTACTCCGTGGTGCGCAGCTTCTTCGACGCCTCCGGAAGCCAGTTCGTCGGCCTCGACAACTACGGTCGGATGTTCACCGACGACCGTACGCTGACCGCGATCCGCAACACCGGTATCTGGGTGCTGGTCGCCCCGGCCCTGGTCACCGGGTTGGGTCTGGTCTTCGCGGTGCTGACCGAACGCGTCCGCTGGGCCACCGCCTTCCGCATCCTGCTGTTCATGCCGATGGCGATCTCCCTGTTCGCCTCCGGCATCATCTTCCGGCTGGTCTACGACGAGAACCCCGACCGGGGCGTCGTCAACGCGGCCGTGGTGACCGTGCACGACACGTTCGCCTCGCCTTCGGAGTACCCGGGGGCGCGGCCGCGCGGCGAGGAGCTCGACGCGGACCCGACGCTGGGCGGCTTCACCACCACGAGTTCCTACGCCCCGGGTGACACCGTGGCACTGCCGATGGTCGGTATCCGGCCCGGCGAGGTGCCCGAACAGGCCTCCCCGGCCACAGAGCCCGACCCCTCGGGCGACACCATCGAGGGCGTGGTCTGGCTCGACGTGGCCCTCGGCGGCGAGTCGGGGGTCATCGACGACGGTGAGAACGGTCTGCCCCTGATGACGGTCGACGCCCTGCGTGACGGTCAGGTGGTGGCCAGCACCACCGCCGGTGACGACGGCCGGTTCACCCTCACCGGGCTGGAGGCGGGGGAGTACGAGATCCACCTGGCGGCGGACAACTTCACCGAGTCCTTCCGCGGCCTGACCTGGTTGGGGCCGACCCTGATCACCCCCGTGATCATCTCCTCGTGGGTGTGGATCATGACCGGTTTCGCGATCACGTTCATCGCCGCGGGGCTGGCCGCCATCCCCAGGGACGCCCTGGAGGCGGCCCGGGTGGACGGCGCCACCGAGTGGCAGGTGTTTCGCAAGATCACCATCCCGCTCCTCGGTCCGCTGCTGCTCGTGGTGTTCGTGACCCTGATGATCAACGTCCTGAAGATCTTCGACCTCGTGTTCGTGATCGCCCCGGGGTCGGTGCAGTCCAACGCCAGCGTGATCGCCCTCCAGATGTGGCAGGTGTCCTTCGGCGCGGGCGGCAACCAGGGGCTGGGCAGCGCCCTCGTGGTCCTGCTGCTGGTGCTGGTCCTGCCGATCATGTACTTCAACATCCGCCGATTCCGACGGGAGCGCTCGTGACCGCCACGCCCCAGAAGTCGCCCTCCGTCGTCGAGGTGTCGGTGTCCGGCGCCCCGCGCCGGGGCCTGGCCTCGCGCCTGGTCTCCAAGCTGGGTTCGGGCACCCTCCAGGTGGTGCTGACCCTCGTCGCGCTGTTCTGGATGGTGCCGGTCATCGGCCTGCTGCTGGTGTCGCTCCGCTCGGAGGCCGACAACACCAACAGCGGCTGGTGGACGGCGCTGCTCAAGCCGACCGAGCTCACGCTGGACAACTATCGGTCGTTGGTCGACAACGACGTCCTCGTGCAGTCGTTCCTGAACACCGTCTACATCTCGGTTCCCTCGACCCTGCTGGTCGTGGGGATCGGAGCGCTGGCCGCCTACGCGCTGGTGTGGATGGACTTCCCCGGCCGCGACTGGATCATGGTGGGCGTGGTCGGGTTGCTGGTGCTGCCCATCCAGGCGGCGCTCATTCCCATCTCGCAGCTGTACGGGGCCCTGGGCATCTTCGGCTCCATCACCGGCGCGATCCTGTTCCACGTGGCGTTCGGGCTGCCGTTCGCGGTGTTCCTGCTGCGCAACTTCTTCGTGAACATCCCGCGTGACCTCCTGGAGGCCGCCCGGATGGACGGCGCCAGTGAGTGGCGGATCTTCCGCAGGGTCGTGCTGCCGGTGGCGCGTCCGGCCCTGGCCTCGCTCGCGGTCTTCCAGTTCCTGTGGGTGTGGAACGACATGCTCGTCGCGTTGGTGTTCACGAGCCCCGACTCGGCCCCGCTGACGGTGGCGCTGCGCTCGCAGCTGCGCCAGTTCGGTACCAACATCGACGTGCTGGCCTCGGGTGCCTTCCTGTCCATGCTGGTTCCGCTGCTGGTCTTCTTCGCCTTCCAGCGCCACTTCGTCCAGGGGGTGTTCGCGGGCTCCGGCAAGTAGCCGCCCGCGCGGTGCTCCACACGATCCGCCCACGAGGGCGCCACGGCGGCGCCGGGCCCCGCGGCCGTGGTGGGTTCTAGCGGTGGTCGCAACACCCTGACTTTCAGGAGGTTGCGGCCACCGTGTCGTTTTCGAAGGAAGAACGGGACCGTCAGCGAACACGGTTCCTGTCCCGGCCCGTGCCGGACTGCCGGACCACGTGCCGTCCCGACTCGGTGCCTGACAGTCGGGGTGCCCTCAGCGAGGGGGAGGTGCGGGGACGCGCTCCCCGGCCATCCACAGGCCCAGGGCGTGCCGGTCCACCAGCACCATTCCGTCACCGGCCTCGCGCACGGCCTCCCGGGTGAACCCGTTCGCGGCCACGAACATCCCCAGGTACCCGCGGTGGCCTCCGGCCAGCGCTCCCAGGAAGGCCCGCACCTCGTTGGGCGGTACCGGCCTGCGCCAGCGTTTGCACTGCACGGCCAGCGGGCGCCCGTCCGGGGTCTGCGCCCGCAGGTCCACACCGCCGTCCGAGGCCCCGCCCACCACCGTCACCCGCGTGTATCCGTGGGTGCGCAGGAGCCGGGCCACGTGGTGCTCGAACTCCGTTCCGGTCATGGTGTCGACCGCCGCGATCCCCGTGCGCCCGACGATCCACCGCTCCCGGGCCAGGCGCGCCCGCGACCACGCCCACCAGCCCAGCGCGGCGGCCCCGGCCAGGGCTGCCACGCCGCCGCCGAGCCACAGCCCCGGGCGGTCGGCGTTGTCGAACAGCCACCCGAACCCCAGCAGGAGCACCACCGCCGCCAGCGGCAGGGACCCCCGCAGCCGCCGCGTCCACCGCCGTCGTACACGCTGCCGCTGCCGCACACTCACGCTTCTCCCTGGGGGTGGGGGACATACCGGGGCACATCATGGCACGCGGTGACCGTCCTCCTCCACACGGTGACCCCTCCCGGCCGCCCGCTCCGAGGACCCCGGACCGGACGGTCCCCGGTCGCTGCGACAATGTCCCAGTCGCGGTCGCGCACACGGGGGTGCGCGGCCGACCACGAGGACACGGGGGTGCGGCGGTGGCCGAGCGCAGGGCTCTGGATCTGGACGCGCTCGCGGTCAGCGACCGCTTCCGGCTGTTCAACTTCACCCGGCGCGACGACCACGTCACCTACCTGTGGATTCTGCGCGCCGTGGACCGTCTGCGCGAGGTCCACCAGGTCCAGGTCGGCGCGGACGAGGTCGAGGCCGCCCTGGTCTCCCTCACCTCCGCCCACACCGAGGCGCCCGAGGTCCCCGCCCAGGGGCTGCGCCACCGGCTGGACGAACTCGCCTCCGACGGCGTCCTGCACCGCTTCGACGACGCCTCCCGCGCGGGCACTCTGGCCAGCTACCGCAACCGGCAGTCCGTCTACCAGTTCAGCGAACTCGGCTACCGGGCCTACCACGCGGTCGAGAACCTGCTCGGCGCCCGGGTCGAGGACGTCAACCTGTCCCGCCTGGTCTTCTCCGACGTCCTGGAGGACCTGCGCGCGCTGGCCGAGGCCAACCGCACCGGCCGCGTCGAGGACGTCTACCGCCGCCTGTCCCGCCTGGACGCGGTGATGGAGGACATGGGGCGCCGCTCCGCCCAGTTCCACGTGACCCTCGGGGAGATCCTGCGCTCCACCGAGGCCTCCTCCGAGGTGTTCCTGCGGCACAAGAACGCCCTGCTGGTCCACATGTCGGACTTCATGGCCGAACTCGACCGGTACCTGCCCCGCCTGGACCGGGCCGTCCACGAGGTCGAGGCCACCGGTCTGACCACCCTCCTCTCCCGCGCCGCCGAGACCGACGAACGCCTCTTCATGGACCGCACCGAACGCCTGGAGGACTGGTCCCGCCGCTGGCGGGCGGTGCGCGCCTGGTTCGCCTCCGAGAGCGGAGCCCCCACCCGCGCCGCCGAACTCGGCCAGGCCACCCGCTCCGCGGTCTCCGGGGTCGTCGCCCTGCTGCGCCAGATCACCGAGGCCCAGCGGGGAGGCGTCAACCGCTCCACCCAGCTGCGCCACCTGGCCGCGTGGGTGTTCGACACCCCCGACGACGGCGCCGCGCACGCCCTGATGGGGGCGGCGTTCAACACCCGTTCCGCCCGCCACCTGGGTGTGGCCCACGAGGACGGCGACGAGTTCGCCCCCACCGACTCCTGGCACGACGCCGCCGGGGTGGAGGTGTCGGTGACCCTGTTCCGCAGCGACCGGGCCCCCAACCCCGGGGCGCCCAAACCGGTCCGCAGGGACACCGGAGCCCGCTCCGAACTGCGCCGACGCCAGACCGAGGGCCGCGAGGCCGAGCGCGCCTCCGCCGCGCGCCTGACCCTGGAGGGCGCCCACGGCCGGGTTCTCGACGAGAGCGACACCAGGGTGCTCCTGCGGCTGGTCACCAAGGCCCTGGAGTCGCGGTCGGTGACGTACGCGAAGAGGGGCTCCTCTCCCGCGCTGGTCGGCCTGCTCAAGTCCGCCACCGCCGACGACGCGGGCACCGTGATCCGGCTGCTGCCCGACGAGCGCGGCAGCACCGTGCGGACCTCGCGCGGCAGCATCCACCTGCCCGGTTTCAGGGTGGAGCTGGCCTCCCGCGGCGCCCGCACGAGCACAAGGAAGGGCGACCGTTGACCCAACGCAGCCGGCCCCGTGTCGAGAGCGTCGACCTGGGCTCCTACCAGCAGGCCGTACGCAAGGTCCTCACCTGCGACGTCATCACCGCGACGCGGCCGCGCCCCGGCGTGCTCGACCAGGTGCTGTACTGGGCCGACCAGATGACCGAGGACCTGCGCGCCCTGTTCGGGTACACGCTCGTGGCCACCACCGACCACGTGCGCCTGGTCCGTGAACTCGACCTGCTCGACCCCAGCCAGCGCCAGACCTTCGCGCGCCGGGGCAGGCCCTTCGACCGCCGCCGCCTCGCCTACCTGTGCCTGCTGTTGGCCGCGTTCCAGCGGGCGCAGGTCGAGATCAGCCTCGGCGACCTGGTCCGCGGCTTCACCCCCTCCGCCAACGAGATCGCCGGGCTGGGCTACGACCCCACCGACTCCACCCACAAGGCCGCCCTGGTGGACGTCGCCCACTGGCTGTTGGAGCGGGGCGCCCTGCACCTGTCGGACGGCTCGGTCGAGGCGTGGGCGCGCGGCGGTGACCAGGGCGACGCCCTCTTCGACATCGACCACGAGGTGTGCGAGGTCCTGTTCCGGCCCACCCGGCCCCTCCAGCACCTCAACAGCGCCACCGGTCTGCTCGGCGACCCCCTCGGCCCGGACGCCCCGCGCGAACGCGCCGCCCAGCGCGCCCGCCGCCTGCTGGTGGAGTTCCCCGTGGTGTACTACGCGGACGTCGAGCCCGAAGTGGCCGCGGCCCTGCGCGCTAGGGGCCCCGCCGAGGAGGTGGCCCGCCTCACCGGCACCCGCCTGGAGCGCCGTGCGGAGGGCGTCCTGCTCGCGGACTCCGCGGGGACCTTCACCGACCGCGCCTTCCCCGGGCGCGGCGGCGCCGTCACCCGCACCGCCGGACTGCTCCTGGCGCAGATCGCCACCTACTTCGAGGAGTCGTGGGCGGGGCTGGCCCGGCTGTCCGCCCCCGGTCCCCTGCACGAGCACCCCGAGCTGGCCGCGCGGATCGACGCGGGGCTGCCCCGGGAGGGCATCGTCACCGAACTGGCCTGGGCCGAGACGGCCGACGCGCCGGCGGTGGGGGAGCCCGCCGAACTGCCCCTGGTGGAGCGCGAGCGCCTGGAGACCATGGTGGCCGACCTCTTCGAGGAGTTCGGTCCCGCGTCCTTCACCGCCACCTGGCAGCAGGACCCGCACGGGCTGCTCGACGCCGCCCTGGCCCTGCTCACCGACCTGGCACTGGTCCGCCCGCTGCCGGGCGGGGTCCTGGTGACCCCCGCCGCGCTGCGCTACCGCAACATCCGGGGCGCCCTGCCCGAGCGCCCCGACACCGGGCTGCTGCCGTTCGGCCCGCTCGACGCGCCCGCCCCTGACGACGCCGAAGCGCCCGACCCCGGGCACTCGGCCCCCGCACCGACCACGACCGAAGGAACCGAGGACACCGCGCCATGACCCGCAGGAGCGACCGCTTCCGGCCCAGCCGGGCCGGAGTCGTCAACGTCTGGGACTACGTCGACGAGGAGTTCGCCTTCGCCGACGGCCGCCTCGTCCTGCGCGGCCACAACGGCTCGGGCAAGACCAAGGCCCTGGAGGTGCTGTTCCCCTTCGTCCTGGACGGCTACACCGACGCCCGCAGGCTCGACCCCTTCAGCGGCCAGAACCGCACGATGAAGTCGAACCTGCTCTACCGGGGAGCGGAGTCCGCGCACGGCTACGTGTGGATGGAGTTCGCCCGCCAAACCGGGGCCCCCGAAGCGGACGGCGACGACGGCGCGCCGGCGGTCACCGAGACGGTCACCCTCGTCATCGGCATGCGCGCGCACCGCCACCGCGACGGCGTCAGCCCCTCCTTCTTCGTCACCGACCAGCGCCTGGGCGTCGATTTCGGACTGCTCTCGGCGGACGACCGGCCGCTCACCGAACGCCAGCTCAAGGCGGCCCTCGGCGAGGACGCCCACCACTCCACGGCCGCCGACTACCGCCGGGCCGTGGACGCCCGCCTGTTCGGACTGGGCGACCGCTACGTCCAGCTCCTGGACCTCCTCCTCGCCCTGCGCCGCCCCCTGCTGGCCAAGGACCTGGACCCGGAGAAGGTCTCCCACACCCTCACCGGCGGGCTCAGCCCCCTCGACGACGCCCTCGTCGACCAGGCGGCCCGCGACTTCGCCAACCTCGCCGCCGTCCAGAGCCGCTTCGCCAGCGCCACCGCCGCACACGAGGCCGCCCGCGCCTTCACCGGGGTCTACTCCGACTACCTGACCGCCAACGCCCGGCACCGGCTCTCCCGGGTCCGCGCGGCCACCGAACAGGCCGACGAACACGCGCGGACCGTGGCCGGGGCGGCCGTCGAACTCGACCGTGCCACCGCCGCGAGCGATGCGGCCCGCGCGAGCGCCGACGAGCTGTCCGAGCGGGCCGGGCGCCTGGAGGCCCGGTGCGCCGCGCTGCGCCAGCACGAGACCCTGCGCGACCAACAGGCCCTCCAGGTGCGCAAGGAGGGCAACGACAAGCTCGCCCGACAGATCGCCACCGGCCGGGTGCGGGTGGCGGCCCAGGAGGAGGAGCTCACCCGCCTGAACGACGAGGCCGACCGCGTCGCCGGACGGGTCGGGCGCGAGCGCGCCCGCGCCGAGGAGCTGGGCGCCGCGCTCGCGGACGCCGCCGAACGGTCCGGGATCGCCCACGACGCCGAGGGCGGGGCCGACACCGGAGACGACCTGCCCGAGTCCGCGCGGGCCCGGGCCAGTGCCCGGCTCGACGACGTGCGCGCCGTCCGCGAACGGCTCGACGCCCTGGACCGTGCCGAGGACAGCCGCGCCCGCGCCGAGACCGCGAGCGGCCGGGCCGGGGACGCCCTGCTCGGAAACGAACGGGCCTGCGCCGAGGCCGAGGAGGAGCTGTCCGCGCTCCGCCGCGCCGTCGGCGAGGCCCTGGGAACGTGGTCCGAACGCTGGGAGATCACCGGTCCGGACACCCTGGCCGCCCTGCGGGACACCGTCGGGGCCTACGGCGAGGCGGGCACCCCCACTCTCGCCCAGGTGTTCAACGAACACCTCCACGACCAGCAGCTGGACGCGGCCGCCCGCGCCAACGCCCTGGACACCGAGCAGGCCGCGCTCGGCCGGGACCTGGCCTCGGCCCGACGCGAACGCGACCACATCGCCGCCGAACGCGACGACGCGCCGCCCGCCGAACCCCTGCGCCCGGCGCCGCGCGACGAGCGCCCCGGAGCGCCGCTCTGGCGTCTCGTCCGCTTCGCCGAGGACCTGTCCGACGAGCGCGCCGCCGCCGTCGAGGGAGCCCTGCACGCCTCCGGTCTGCTCACCGCCTGGATTCACCCCGACCCCGAGCAGACCCGCGCGGCCCTGGAGCGGGGCGAGGCCGACGCCTACCTGCTGCCCGCCGCCGGGGGCACCGGAGGTGGAACCGGCCCGGCCACGCTCGCCGACGTCCTGGTCCCCGAGACCCAGGACCACGTCCCCGCCGACACCATCGCCCGGGTGCTGGCGTCGATCCCCCTCGGCGACGGTGACGCCGCCCGCATGAGCGACCCGGCCGCCGACACCGTGGTGGACACCGGGGCCCGTTTTCGCCTGGGCCCCCTCACCGGGGCCCACCCCAAGGCCGCCGCCGAGTTCATCGGCGCCACCAACCGCGCCCAGCGCCGCCGCGAACGCCTGGCCGCCCAGGACGCCCGCATCGCCGAACTCGCCACCCGCCACACCGAGCTGGAGGAACGGCTGGCCCGAGCCAGGGAACTGCTCAAGGACTTCGACCGGGCCCGCGCCGACCTGCCCGACGCCACCGGGGTGGCCCGGGCGCTGCGCACCCTCGAACACCACTCCACCCTCCTGAAGTCGGCCCGCGCCGCACAGGCGGAGGCCCGCCGCGAACTCGACGCGGCCGTCGCCCAGGTCGACGCCGAACGCCGCCAGGTCCGCGCCGCCGCCTCCGAACGCGCCATGCCCACCCGCAGAGAGGACGTCGACGCCGTCGCCGTCGCGGCCGAGGACTTCCAGGAGACCGCCCGGGGACTGCACGCCACCCGCGCCGACATCGCCGAGTACGAGGGCGACCTCACCCAACGGCGGGACACCGTCGACCGGCTCACCGAGACGCTCGAACGCGACCGAGCCGAACTGGACCGCAGCGGCGACGACCACCAGCGCGAGGCCGAGGAACTCGCCACCCTGGAGGCGTCCATCGACGCCCCCGCACGCGAACTCCTCGACCAGCTGGAACGGGCCGCGTCCGAACTCCGCGAGGTCAACGCCGACCGGGACGGGTACGCGAGGACCGCCGCCGAGGAACACGACCGGGCCGTGCGCTCGGAGACCCTGCGCGACAGCGGCCGCACCGCGCTCGCCCAGGCCCTGGGCGCCCTCTTCGAACACGCCGCCGCCTTCGCCGGACTCACCCAGCCCGCCGTACGCGCCGTCGTCGGGGTTCGGGCCACCGGCGCCTGGCCCCCGCCCGACCAGTGGCCCGACCCCGAGGAAGCCGCGCACCGGCTCCTCACCGCACCCGGAACCGCCGTCCGCGAGATCCTGCCCGGCGCCGCCGCCGACCTGCTGGACGCGTTCACCGAGGTGGTCGGTACCCGTCAGGTCGCGGACTCCGACCTCAGGGCCGCAGGAAACCGCATGTCGCAGGCTCTGCGCACCTTCCAGGAGGCCCTTGGCGGCGACGCCGAGGGCTACCGGGTCGACCACGAGGTCGGCCCCAGCGGCCTGGTGACCGTGCACGTCAACGACGAGAACGGCCGCAACCCCGTCTCCGCCTTCGCCCGGACGGTCGCCGACCGCGTCGAGGAACAGGGCGCCCTCCTGCGTGAGGAGGAGCAGGGGGTGTTGGAGGACGAACTCCTCAGCGGCATCGCCCAGCAGGTCCACGACCGCGTCGACGCCGCCAAACGGCTGGTGCGCGCCATGGACCGCGACACCCGCGCCCGGCCCATGTCGTCCGGCACCCGGGTGGGCATCCGCTGGTCGCGCTCGGACGGACTCACCGAACACCAGCGGCGCGCCACCGAGCTCGTCCGGCACGACGGTGCCGGGCTCGGCCCCCGGGGGCTGGGCGAACTCCGCGCCGTGCTGCGCCGGATGATCCGCGACTACCAGGCCACCCACCCCCGGGCCAGCCACAAGCAGGTGCTCGCGGCGGTCCTCGACTACCGCGACTGGTTCCGGTTCGAGCTGCGCCTGGCCGAACCGGGCAAGGACGAGGTCACCCTCACCAAGAACAAGCACGAGCAGATGTCCGGCGGCGAGAAGTCCGCCGCCATCCACCTGCCCCTGTTCGCGGCAGCCAACGCCCTCTACTCGTCGGCGGCGCCCACCTGTCCCCGCGTGGTCGCCCTGGACGAGGCCTTCGCGGGCATCGACGACCGGTACAAGCCCGAACTCATGGGCCTGACCGTCACTTTCGACCTCGACATGTTCATGACCGGCCACGACCTCTGGGTGCACTACGACACCGTGCCCATGGCGGCCCACTACGACATGCACCACGACAAGGCGCTGCACACCGTCTCGGCGCTCCTCATGCTCTGGGACGGAGAACAGACCCTGGACGCGGACGCCGGGTTCGCCGGAAACGAACAGCTCGCCGCCGAACTCCTCGGCATCACCCCCACCCGCTACGTCCCGCAGTCCGTGGAGGGCACCCTCCTGGAGGAGGCGACGTGAGCGGCCGGGACGATCTGGCCGCGTTCGGGCGCCCCGACCTCGCGAAGCTGGTGGCCAGGACGCGCGAGGAACTGGAGAAGCGCGACGGCGCGCTCTCCGGGAGGTTCACGCTCACCGGGCTCAGCGAACGGGAGGTCCGCGACGTGCACGGCTTCCTCGGCAAGGAGCCCGGTGCGCGCCCCGACCGGGCGACCATCCAGCTGGAACACCTCGACCGGGTCGTGCGCCGCGGCTACGGCCGGACGCTGAACCAGCTCTGCGAGGAGCTGGGCGGTCCGCTCCGCCACCGGAGCGATCTGCGTCGCACGGAGGAGGAACTCCGCGGACGGGTCCTCGCACCGGCCCTGGCCAGCCCGCTGTACGAGCGGTCGTGGTTCCGCGACTGGCTCGACCACCGGGACACCCGGGCCGCCGTCACACGACGGGTCAACGCCGTCATGAGACGGGACGAGGCCGATGATCTCCAGGACCTCGCGCACGCGACGAGGGTCCTGGAGGCCGTGGTCGGCCACCACGGCGACCACGCCCCGCAGGCGGGCGCGCCGGTCCTGCTGCTCCAGGACCTGGCCGTGGGCGCGACCGGGGACACCAAGGCGCTTGACAACCGGACGGCGCTCTCCCGGCTCGTGCTCTCCGCCTTGGCGGCACGACGCGGTACGCCCCGCCCCGACGACCAGGACGCGCAGGAGTGCCGTGCCCTGTGGGAGGAGTACGACGTCGTCCAGGACGACCTCGCCAGCCGGGTCCTGGTCCTCAACCTGCCCGCCGACGGGCCCGTGCTGGGAGGGTGGCTGACCGAGGCGGCCGACCACGGGGTCCCGCTCCAGGTGACTCTGCACCAGCTCGTCCGGTTCCCTCCGGTCCCCGCCCCGTCGGTGGTCCACGTGTGCGAGAACCCGGCGGTCCTGCGGCGGGCGGCCGAGCGGCTCGGAGCGAGGTCCGCGCCGCTGGTCTGCACGGAGGGCTGGCCCTCCGCCGCCTTCCACCGCCTGGCCTCCGCCGCCGTGGCGGCCGGGGCCCGCCTGCGTTACCACGGCGACTTCGACTGGCCCGGCGCCCTCATGGCGCACAGGGTGATCGGCCGGTACGGCGCGGAGCCCTGGCGCATGTCCGCCGCTGACTACCTCGCCCACCGTCCCGCCGGGGCGCCCGAACTCCGGGGGACGGAACGCGCCACCCCCTGGGACCCCGCCCTCGCCGAGGCCATGCGCGAGCGGGGCACCGTGGTGTACGAGGAGTCCGTGGTCGCCGACCTGCTCAAAGACCTGGAACCGGGGGAGACCCCGGTGGGCGGTCCGGGCGGCGCGGGGGAGTAGGGTTCCGACATCGCGCGCGTGACGTGCGCGAACACGGGGGAGAAGGGCACGATGAGGGTCGTCAGACAGGTCGCCGACGTCGTCGGCAGGTGGTTCGCGGTCCTGGTGCTCCTCGGGGCCGTGGCCGGGCTTCTCGTTCCGGAACGCACCGCGCTCATCACCCCTCACGTGGCCCTGCTGCTCGGCGTGATCATGTTCTGCATGGGGCTCACCATGCGCCCCCGGGACTTCGCGGTCGTCGCCCAGCACCCCAGGGCGGTCCTGCTCGGCGTTGCCGCCCAGTTCACCGTCATGCCGCTGCTCGGATGGGGCATCGCCCACGCGTTCGGGCTGCCTCCCCTGCTGGTGGTCGGCATGATCCTGGTCGGAGCCGCGCCCGGCGGTACCGCCTCCAACGTGATCGTCTACCTCGCCCGAGGAGACGTGGCCCTGTCGGTCGCGATGACGTCCGTCTCCACCATGCTGGCGCCCTTCCTCACACCGCTGATCGTGCTCGGCCTGGCCGGGTCGACCCTGCCCGTCTCCGCGGGTGACCTGTTCCTGTCCATCCTCCAGGTGGTGCTGCTCCCCGTCGTCGGCGGCCTCCTGCTGCGCCTGTTCGCCGACCGCTACGTGGTCGCGCTCCTGCCCCTGATGCCGCTGGTCTCGGTTACCGGGATCGTCCTGGTGGTCTCCGGCGTGGTCGGCGCCAACGCAGACGCGGTGCTGACCACCGGCCTGCTCCTGGCCCTGGCGGTGATCCTGCACAACTCCCTCGGGCTGCTCCTGGGCTACCTCGTCGGATACTTCGGACGCCTGCCCGACTCCGCCCGCCGCGCGGTCAGCGTGGAGGTGGGGATGCAGAACTCCGGCCTGGCCGCGAGCCTGGCCACCACCCACTTCGAGCCCGTCGCCGCCCTGCCGGGGGCCCTGTTCTCGGTCTGGCACAACCTGTCCGGCGCGGCGGTGGCGACCTACTGGGCCCGGCGCGCCCCCGAGGACGCTCCGGAGCGCGAACCCGCCTGACCGGCGGGGCTTGCACGGTTCCCGGCACGCGTGACAGGCTCGGCCTCCGACATCCCCCACGCCGAGGACGGAACACACGTGGCCGCCCGCAAGAGGAAGCGCCGACCCGGGCGCGGCAGGAACGACATCCGCAGGGGACCCACCCGCGACCCCGGACCCACGGCGAACGTGGGCTGCGTCTTCATGCTGGTCGCCATGCTCGCCATCGGACTGGTCGTCCTCCTGCTGGAGCTGTTCGCCTAGGGGTCGGCGGAGAATCATCCCGATTCTGGTCGGATCGTGCGCAAAGGCGCACATCAGGGTGGCTGTTGCTTCCATCGAAGCGCCGTTTCCACACCTGGTGGACCTGGCCTGAAGCGGACACGGTTCGTGACACGAAGGAGCCGTGTCGGTACGCGGCGACTGCGAGGCTGATCCCATGCGACACTTCGCCCCCTGTTCCGGCCTGCTCGTGCTCGCCCTGCTGTCGACCCCAGCCCAGTTCACCGAACGTCTCGTCGCGTGCGCACCGCCTCCGAACCCGCCGAGCGTCGGTGTGCCCTTCACGTGCTCGGGCCGTCGTCGCGTACCCCGGCCGCGCAGGCCTCCGCGCTGCGGTCGTCCCTGATGGCCACCCGCTCCTCCACCCCTGGACACCGCTGACCCCCGTCGCGGGGCGACGGGGGTGCCAACACGGGAATCTGCGGGAGAAACTCGGGGCTCAAGGACCGGACGGGCCCCGCCTGGCTCGGGGCCCCGCGGGACCCCCGAGCCAACAGGCGTCCCGCGCGTCCCAACCCCCCGCGTCGCTGGAGGCGGCGCGAAGGCTGGGACTTCCCCGAGAATCGCAAGGACTCCCGTGGTTGGAGTACCCCAAGGGTTTCGGACCCCGATCCTGAAGAAAGTCGGAACCGTCTCCGAACCCTGATAACCAAGCACACTGGGGAGAAGGATTCGGAGGTGATCCAGTGAGAAAGGGACGTTTCCAGGGTTTCAACCCGCAGGAGACGACTCCGCCCAAGGACTCCGCCACCCCGGTACCCGTCCCGCCCGACGGGTCCCGGAACGACGATGTGCCCTCCGGCCACGCCGGAGGGCACATCGGTCCGTTCACCCTCAGACGGTCCGAGGGCGCGTCGCGTCTCAGCCCTGAGGAGGGGGAGCGGGGGCTCCGAGCTTCTGCTGGGGGAGCAGGGTGATCACCGCCGCGACGATGAGCGCGAGGCCCGAGATTCCCAACAGGATCGCTCCGAAGCCAGCGGAGGCGTACGCCTCCGAGCTGATCCTCGACGCGTTGCCGAAGCCGTTGAGCATCCCGAACACGCCCGTGACGATGCCCATGACCGCCACGGTGATCAGCGCCCACCGCTGCCCTGTCAGGAGCGACACCACTCCGAAGACGATCACGAAGATGTAGAAGGTGAGCATGAGAACGCCCTCCTCGCCGGGTGCGTCCGGCGAGAAGTAGTTGAAGTGCTCCGTCCTCCCCCCGTAGGAGACCGAGCCGAGAGGCAGGAGCAGCGAGATGATCCCGACCAGCGCGAGCGCGGGGATCGCGAACCGGCACCAGATCGACCAGTGCAGCGTGCCGGACGCCTGACCGGAGCGCTGGCTGACCGTCTGCGCGGCGCTCACGGCGGCGGGCGCGACGGTGTTGGTGAAGTAGGCCTTCGCCCCGTTCGCCAGGTCTTTGGCACCGGCGGCCATCTGCTGAGCGCCCTGGGAGGCCTGCGACGGCTGCCCCTCGGTCTGGGGCGCCCCCTGGGGCGGGGGGCCAGCGGGAGGCTGGGGGCCGTACTGCGGGGGAGGCCCCTGCTGCGGCGCGGCGCCCGGGTGCGTCTGGGGACCCTGGGCGTGCGGCGGGCCCTGCGGGTGGCCTCCGGGAGGGGGCGTGGCCGGGCGGGAGTTCTGCCGGAGGTACGCGGCGAGCTCCGCGTCGCAGTTCGGGTGGTTCAGGATCGACTGCCAAAGGTCCGGACGCGCGGCGGCGACGTGCCGCAGGGTCGTCGCGTCGACGCGCGGGTCAGCCAGTTCCTGCGCGGAATAGCTGGCGGGATCGCGCTGCCCTGGCGGATTCATGGTGCGCTCCTCGGAGATGTGTCACGTGATGCCTGGTGCATCGATTCTTCAAGGTATCACTGACACGTATATCGGATTCGCGATCGGTATCGGGTCGCCGTAATGGCGCGCGGTCGCCGTCATTCGATGGGTGTTCTCCGCGAACAAGGGGCGGCCCCGCCGCTTGCAAGGCGAGGGTGATCCGTGTGTTCTCCCTGCTCGTGCGGAGTGACCTTGAGGTGGTGGAGGGCGTTCGGGCCTTCGCCACCGGGCGTTCGGGGTGTTTCCTCTGCGATACTCCCTTGGGTAGAAGTTCTCTTTCCGGTTCGCGACGAACGGTACGTCACCTCTGGTCAGAGCTTGTTTCCGAGGGAATCGTCCCCGTCCTCGACTTCACTCCTCACGGGTGCCGTGTGACCGAAGTGTGAGAGCACCGTGATTTCGCCCCTGCGCCCGCAGTCACCGGAACGAAATGGCGAAGGGGAGCGTTTCTCGGGGCGGGACCTTGGTCCCTGGACTCGGGGCAATTCGCTACCGGCCGGACGTGTGGGCCCTTGGGAACTTGGGGCCCAGGCGACCTCGTCAGTCCTCCGGGAAACGGTGCCCGAACCACTCCAGGCGTGTGCGCCCCCGGCCCAGCTCCTCCTCTGTGAACAGGGGTGAGAACTCCGTGCGCAACGCCAATGCCTGCGCGGTCAGGTCGAGGCGGCCCCGCTCCCAGAGGTTGGCGCGTCCGTCGGAGACCGCGGGTGGCTTCAGTGGTTTGCGGGCCGTTCCCAGCGGTCCCAGCTCTTGAGATCCCTGAGAACACGGAACCACGGCCTTTTCGACCGCTGCATGTCCGGCTTCGCTAGGGTGTGGGAGCTCGGCACGTCCGTATCGCACGAGAAGAGGTCCTGATTCCGTGGGGCGACGCATCGACTATCTCGACGATCCTGCCGCGCCCGAGCCCAACAGCCTGGTGCCCTCCGCGAACGCGGCGGTGTTCGACGGCGGGGGGGGCGGCTGTTGCTCATTCGGCGGAGCGACAACGGTAACTGGGCTCTGCCGGGCGGGGCCATGGATACGGGGGAACGGCTGGCCGAGTGCGCGGTGCGCGAGACCTTGGAGGAGACCGGTATCCACTGCGAGGTCACCGGGTTCGTGGGGATGTACACCGACCCTGGACACGTCATCTACTACACCAGCGACGGCGAGTGCCGACAGGAGTGTTCCTTCGTGTTCCGAGCTCGTGCCACGGGTGGGCGGCCGACCCCGAGCAGTGAGTCGACACAGGTGGTGTGGGCAGACCCCGAAACCTTGACCGAGTTCGGGATGCATCCATCGATGGCCCTTCGGGTACGGCACGCTTTGAATCGAGTTGAGCCCTACCTGGGGTGATGCGCCAATCGGGTTCCCACATCCGACAACAGGTCCTCGGCCACCCGCTCAGCCCACTCCACCAGCCGCATGCGTCCCACGGTATTCGCTCATGCCGGTGCGGTCCGTGGATGGGGCAGGAGTCGGGGGGGCGAGCACGACCCCCGGGGCCACGCGGCCCGTGAGTCGGCCTGGCCATGGATCTCGCGGGCATCCGCCCACCATCGGTGCGACCGTGGTCGCTCTGGCGACGAGCGGGGGTCTTTCCGGGCTGTGACGTACCCGACGCGCGAAATAGATACACCCGGGGGTATGTTGGGGCCTGTGAGTCGAAAGGGGACCAGATGAAGCCTGAAATGGTGGGCGACGCCATCACGCGCCTCAAGCGGGCCCAGGGGCAGCTCTCCGGGGTCATCTCGATGATGGAGGAGGGGGAGGACTGCACCGCGGTCCTCCAGCAGCTGGCCGCGGTCTCGCGCGCGCTGGACCGGGCCGGGTTCAAGATCGTCGCGAGCGGCATGCGGCACTGCAACACCGCTCGGGAGCGGGGCGAGGAGCCCGAACTCACCGAGGAGGAGCTGGAGAAGCTCTTCCTGGCCCTGGCCTGAGGTCGCGGGCGCTGGATCGCGCCCGGCGCCCCTCTCCGGTCCCGCGTGCGGGGCCGACCCAGGCCCTGCGCATACTCCCCCCAGTATCCATCCCAAGCCGGGACCGAGCCCGACCGGAACCGCGCCGCAGAGCGGCGTCCGGATACTCCCCGGAGTATCTCCCCGGTGCGCGCCCCGGGGCGCGCACACCCGAACCCACCCTCACCACACCCGACACCCTGAGGAGACCCATGAACGACCACGGCATCGACGTCGGAGCCGTCCGCGAACTGACCGGGCGCGAGTCCCGCGCCCTGCTCGTCGACGTACGCACACCCGCGGAGTTCGAGAACGCGCATATCGCCGGAGCCGTCAACCTGCCCCTGGGGCGGGTGGACGCCCACCTGGAACGCATCGTGGCCGAGGCGGGGGGCCGCCTCGTCCTGATCTGCCAGTCGGGCGGCCGGGCGACCCAGTGCCGCGACAAGCTGGCCGCCGCCGGGCTCACCGACACGGTGGTTATGAACGGTGGCATGAACGCCTGGGAGGCGTCGGGGGCGCCGCTCGAACGGGGGCCTCGGCGCTGGGCCCTCGAACGCCAGGTCCGGTTGGTGGCCGGAGGCCTCGTGCTGACCTCGGTGCTCGCCTCCCTGGTCTGGCCGCCCGCCGTGGCGGTCGCCGGTCTGGTGGGGGCGGGCCTGGTCTTCGCGGCCGTCACCGACACCTGCGCCATGGGCATGGCCCTGACCCGCCTGCCCTACAACCAGCCGCGCAACCACGTCGACATCGAGGACTCCCTCGCCCGGATCGGCGCGCGGGGCTAGTCAGGACCGATCCGGGACCGGCGCCGACCACGGCCCATCCCGCCACCCTCGCACCCGTCCTCACCGCAGTCCTCTGATCCCCGGATACTCCCCGGAGTATCCGGGGCGGTGGGCGCACCATCCACCAAGGAGCAGAACATGTTGCTGGAACGCCTCTACGACCACGACCTCGCCCAGGCCAGCTACTTCGTCGGCTGCCAGGCCCGGGGGGAGGCGATCGTGGTCGATCCCCGCCGGGACATCGGCGACTACCTGGAACTGGCCCGCGACCACGGCATGCGGATCGTGGCCGTGACCGAGACGCACATCCACGCGGACTACCTCTCGGGAACCCGCGAGCTCGCGGCCGCCACCGGGGCCGCGGTCTACGTCTCCGGTGAGGGAGGGCACGACTGGCAGTACGGCTTCGCCGCCGAGCGGCTGCGGGACGGCGACACCGTCACCCTCGGCAACATCACGGTCCAGGCCCGGCACACTCCCGGCCACACCCCGGAGCACCTGTCGTTCCTGGTCACCGACGGAGCCTTCAGCGCCGACCCGGGGTACGTGATCACCGGTGACTTCGTCTTCGCCGGAGACCTGGGCCGCCCCGACCTGCTCGACGAGGCGGCGGGGGGCAGCGACACCCGCTTCGAGGGCGCCCGCCAGCTGTTCACCAGTCTGCGCGACGTGTTCCTGACCCTGCCCGACCACGTCCAGGTCCTGCCGGGCCACGGCGCGGGCAGTGCCTGCGGCAAGGCCCTCGGCGCTCTCCCGGGCACGACCGTCGGGTACGAACGGCTCAACGCCTGGTGGTCCGGTTACCTGCGCGAGGACGACATGGCGGGGTTCGTCGAGGAACTGCTCGACGGCCAGCCCGACGCCCACGCCTACTTCGCGCGGATGAAGCGCCAGAACCGGGAGGGCCCCCGGGTCCTGGGCACGCTGTCCTCACCGCCTCCGGTGTCCAACGCGGAGGTCGCGCGTTCCCTGGAGGCGGACGCGGTGGTGTTCGTGGACACCCGATCCCACACCGACGTGCACCGGAGCACCGTCACCGGGGCCCTCAACGTTCCCGGTCCGGCCAAGGCGGCGACCTTCGGCGCCTGGGCCCTCGACCCCGAGTCCGAGACCCGTCCCCTGGTCCTGCTCACCCCGGACGGGGACACCGCGCGCCGGGTGCGCGACCACCTGCTGCGGGTCGGCGTCGACGGGGTGATCGGCTACACCACCTCCCGGGCGGGTCTGCCGGAGAGCGTTCCGCCGCGCCTCACCCCCGAGGAGCTCGACGCCTCCGAGGGCGTCTACCTGCTGGACGTGCGCAACCGGGGCGAGTACGCGGACGGCCACGTCCCCGGCGCGCACCAGCTCAGCGCGGGCCGCGTGCTGTGGAACCTGGACGCGTTGCCCGAGGGTGCCCCGATCGTCAGCTACTGCCAGTCCGGCGCCCGTAGCTCGGTTGCCTCCTCCGCCCTGCGGCGCGCCGGCTACGACGTGGTCGAACTCGACCGCGGATACGGGGAGTGGGCGCGCTGGGCCGAGGGCCGCCGGCCGGGGTTCCGCCCGGTGGGGGTGCGCCCGCCCCCCGGCCCCCCCCCGGCGGGGGTCCCGGCGGTGGCGGTCCGCGACACCGCGGACCGCACCGGGCCGCCGCGCCCACGGGCGCCGACGCACGAAAGAAGAGTCACCATGGAGTTCTCGATCGTCCTCGTCCTGGGTCTCGCCGTCGTGGTGGGGCTGGCGCTCGGCCTGCTCGGAGGCGGTGGTTCCATCCTCATGGTTCCGCTGCTGACCTACGTCGCGGGCATGGAGCCGAAGGAGGCCATCGCGGCGTCCCTGTTCGTCGTGGGGGTCACCTCGCTCGTCAGCGTCGTGGCCCACGCGCGCCGGGGGAACGTGCGCTGGCGGACGGGGCTGGTCTTCGGGGCGGCGGGTATGGCGGGTGCCCTGGGGGGAGGGCTGGTGGGCGGCCACCTGCCGGGGACCCTGCTGATGGTCGCCTTCGCGCTCATGATGGTGGCGACCGCCGTCACCATGATCCGGGGGAGGAGGACGCCCCGGGATGGCGGCAGCGAGCCCGGCCCGCTGCCGCTGCGGCGGATCGTGGTGGACGGCCTGGTGGTCGGCGCGGTCACCGGTCTGGTGGGTGCGGGCGGGGGGTTCCTCGTCGTGCCCGCCCTCGTCCTGCTCGGAGGGCTCGCCATGCCCGTGGCGGTGGGCACCTCCCTGCTGGTGATCACGATGAAGTCCTTCGCCGGTCTCACCGGGTACCTGACCACGGTGAGTTTGGACTGGGGGTTGGTCGCTGCGGTCACCGCCGTCGCGGTGGTCGGCTCGCTCCTCGGAGCACGGTTGACGGATCTGGTGCCGGAGACGGTCCTGCGTCGGGGTTTCGGGATCTTCGTGCTGGTCATGGGGGTCTTCGTGCTCACCCAGGAGTTGCCCGCGCCCTTGGGTCAGGTCGTCGTGGTGGCGGCGGTCGTGGCGGCCTTCCTGGTCCTGGTGTGTCGGCTGGTGGGGGACGCCTGTCCGCTGGTGCTGCGGCCCAGGCCCCAGCCTTGAGCCGCAGCCCCGGGCCCCCGTCTGGCGGACCGGTGGCGCGGCGCCCGTGGACCTATCCGGGCACGGTGCGCCGGGTGCGTTCGACCGCCGCCCCGACGAGTGCCGCGACCAGCGCCAGGGCCGACGGTGCCAGCAGCAGCACCAGGAGCTGGTCGGCGGAGACGGTGGTCTCCAGTGCCGGACCGGCGGCCATCGACACGAGCGCTCCTCCGCCGATGCCCACGGCGGCCGACAGGCCGAGCGCGGTTCCGGCGGCGTCGTCGCGCACCGACATCACGCCCGCGTTCACGACGGGGGTGGTGATCCCGTTGCCGACACCGACGAACGCGCAGGCGGAGAAGAGAACGAGCGGGTGCAGGGGCAGAGCCGTCGCGGCCAGCATCCCGGCCAGGAGCCCCGCGCAGGTCAGCAGACGCGCGACGACCAGGAGGTGCTCGCGCGGCAGGCGGTCGCCGAGAGGCCCGGCGACGAGACCGCCCGCGACGAACCCGGCCGGGACCATCGCCATGTACAGCCCCAGGGCGGTGCCCGAGGCACCGTACTGGTGTTCCATGACCAGGGGAGCGCCGCCCAGGAAGACGTAGAGCGTTCCCATGGAGAACGCCATGCACAGGGAGAGGGTCCAGAAGCTGGCCGAACCCAGGATGTGGGGCAGCGCCCGGCCGAAGCCGGGCCGGTGTGCTCCCGCGTGGGCGGCGGCCTCTCCCACGTGGCGCAGCACCACCACGAGCACGAGCCCTCCGAGCGCCGTCAGCGCGAGGAAGATCGACCGCCACCCGGCGTGCTGGGCCAGGGTGCCGCCCACAACGGTGCCGAGCATCGGGGCGAGCGCCCAGAACATGCCGGCCCGTCCCAACCGCCTCACCGCGTCGTCGGTGTGCGCCGATGCGCGCAGGGCGACCATCGCCACGGGGAAGCAGGCGGCGATCGCCGCCTGGGAAACGCGGCACAGGAGGAACAGTTCGACGGTGGTCGCCAGCGCGCAGCCCAGGGAGGCGAGGACGAAGACCGTGATGGAGACCAGGACGACGCGGCGGCGGCCGTACCGGTCGGCGAGCGCTCCCGAGGTCGCCTCGGCCGCGACGGCGGCGACCGCGTATCCGGCGATGGAGAGATTGACGGTGGCGGCACCGGTTCCGTAGGTGTCGGCGATGTCGGCCAGCGCTGGCAGGTGGGCCGTCACGGGCAGTACCGAGAGCGCGGCGAGCAGGACGAAGAGGGCTGGGCGGGGTGGGGGCGTCGACCCCTGGGTGGGCTTGGGTGCGGACATGCGGCGTTCCTTCTCTCGTTCGCGACGTGCCGTGGAACGCGGGCACCCGACGCGGGGGATGGCTGTCCGCGCGGGGTGTCCGTCACGCGCGAGGTGGGGCGCGCACGCGCGGCCCGTCGAGGGGGCCGCGGGAGGGGCGGGCCGGGGGCGGTGGTGCCCCGCGGGCCGTCCGGGGCCGAAGGAGTCGTGGTCGGACGCTTCCGGTGAAGGGAAGGGAATCTGTCTTCGGGGACAGTTTGTGCTGTTGTCGAAGGACTTCCGACAAGAGAATACCGGAGCTGTTTCAGTAGACCAGTCCAGGATCTGATAAGAGTCTTTCCAGTTTGGGGGGTCGTGTTGCCGATCCGCTGGCAGTACCAGTCATGGAGTCCCAATATGGAACGTGCTTCCAAGGTGAAAACCGGTCTTGACGGACGAATTGGGCGCTGTCTACGCTGCTCGTCAACAGGTAGAGGAAAGACCGAGAATTTCCGAATTCCTGTCGGCGCCGATCTCGCGAACACAGGGAATTGTTCGACCCCCATGGACGCGAACCGAGCCGTCCTGGGCCGGACGCAGGTCCGGGTCCCCCGCTACGACCCCGGCGCGTTCCGGGTGTTCGTGACCCCCAGAAGGGCGAGACCTCATGAAGTTCCGCAAGCTCCGCTCCTCCGCCGCGGTGGCCGCTGCCGCCGCCCTCCTCTTCACCCTCATGCCGGCCGGGACGGCCAACGCCCACGGCTACATCTCCAACCCCCAGAGCCGCCAGGCGCAGTGCGCCGCCGGTGTGGTCTCGTGTGGGCAGATCCAGTGGGAGCCCCAGAGCGTCGAGGGCCCCAAGGGCCTGATGAGCTGTTCCGGCGGCAACTCCCGCTTCGCCGAGCTCGACGACAACAACTACGGCTGGCGGGTCGCGGACGTCGGCACGAACGCGACCTTCAACTGGACGATCACCGCCGCGCACTCCACCTCCACGTGGGAGTACTTCATCAACGGCAACCGCATCGCCAGCTTCAACGACAACGGCGCCCGGCCGCCGTCGAACTTCAGCCACAACGTCAACCTCTCCGGCTACAGCGGTCGGCAGACGGTCCTGGCCCGCTGGAACGTGGCTGACACCGGCAACGCCTTCTACGCCTGCGTCGACGTCAACATCCGTTGATGAGGGTCGTCTGAGCAGCCTCCCGCCCCGGTCCGTGCCTGTCCACGGGCCGGGGCGCACGTGTGTCCGCCGTACCGCCGGGGGCCGGAACGCGGTGTGTGGCCGTCGGCCCGGTCGGCGGCGGGGCGGGGCGGTGGTCGGCCGGTGGCGCGTTCGGGGCCCGTGCGCTCGCGGGCGGACGCGCCGATGTCGGTGGCGTGTGGTTGGCTCTTGCCATGGGTGTTGAGATCGAGCGGTTCCTGCGGTTGGTGCGCGCGCTTCCGGAGTGCGAGGACCAGGACTCCGAGCGCTACACGACGTTCCGGGTGCGAGGCCGCCCCTTCGGGTACCTGTGGCCGCGCACCGCCACGGTGGGGTTGAAGCAGACCCTGATCGAACAGGCGGCACTGGTCGCCGAACGCCCCGAGGTGTTCGAGGAGCAGTTCACGGCCGGAGGGTTCGGCTGGGTGGTGGTCCACCTGGACGGGATCGAGCTGGACGAACTCAGTGAACTCACCCTGGAGGCCTGGCGCCTGACCGCTCCCGAGGAGCTGCTCGCCGCCCCGCCCACCCCGCAGGCCCTGGTGCGGGCCTGAGGCCCCTGTTTCGCGTGTTGGTGGCATGTGGCTGATCCGGGTGTCCTGGCCGAGGCCCGGGCGCCTGGGGGACGACCGGGGGAATCGGGGTGCGGCGCACGCCCGGATGTGGTGGGATCGTCCCCCATGAGCAGCTCCTTTCGCGATGACGCCGATCTCTCCGACCTCGCCGACCGGATGGAACGGAACCTGGCCGAGCACGCCTGCCACCTGCACCGGGGTCTGGACGGAGCCACCGTCACCGAGACCTCCGACCTCGTGGTCGCCGACAGCGGCCTGGACGACGACACCTTCAACATCGTCGCCGCCGCGCGCCTGGCGCCCTCGGCCGCGGAGGAGCGGATCGCCGAGACCGTTCGCGCCCTGGCCCGCACCGGACGCCCCTTCTCCTGGTGGGTGGGTCCGGCCACTCTGCCGACCGACCTCTCGGACCGCCTGACACGGGCCGGGGCGCCCGTCTCCGAGCACGAGACGGCCATGTGGGCGGAACTCGACGACACCCTGCCCCACCCCGACGCCCCGGGGCTCGAGATCCGGGTGGCCGACACCCCCGAACAGCTCGCCGACCACGCCGCCGTCCTGGCCGCGAACTGGTCCCCGCCCTCGGAGACCGTCCCGCGCTTCCTCGCCCGGGCCGCCGAACAGGCCCTGGCCCCGGGGTCCCCGGCCCGCTACCTGGTCGGTTACGTCGACGGCCGCCCGGTGGGGTCGGCCGAGGTGTTCCTCCACGCGGGGGTCGCCGGGCTCTACAACGTCTCCACCCTGGCCGCCCACCGCCGACGCGGCTACGGCGGCGCCATGACCCTGGCCGCGCTCCACACGGCCCGGTCCGAGGGTTGGCCGGTCGCGGTCCTCCAGGCCTCCGAGGACGGTGAACCGGTCTACCGCCGTCTGGGGTTCCGTACGTACGGCCGGTTCGCCGAGCACGCGCTCACGCCCTGACCACCCCCGGGGGCGCCTACTCGGGCCGCTCCCTCAGGTAGGTGAGGACGGCCATGACGCGACGGTCGACGTCGGTGCCCTCCGGTGGCAGGTCCAGTTTGGCGAGGATGTTGCCGATGTGCTTGCCCACGGTGGGCTCGGACACCAGGAGGTCGCGGGCGATGCGCGCGTTCGAACGCCCCTCGGCCAGCAGCGACAGCACCTCGCGTTCGCGTTCGGACAGGCGTTCCAGGGGTGTGCTGCGACGCCGGACCAGCTGGCGTACGACGGCGGGGTCGATGACCGTTCCACCGGCGTGCACGCGCCGGAGCGTGTCGGCGAAGTCGGCGACGTCCACCACCCTCTCCTTGAGGACGTAGCCGATGCCCCGGCCCTCGTGGGAGTCGAGCAGCTCCGCCGCGTAGCTCGACTCCACGTACTGGCTGAGCGCCACGACGGGCAGCCTCGGATGGTCGACGCGCAGCCGGACCGCCGCGCGCAGCCCCTCGTCACCGAAGTCCGGTGGCATGCGGATGTCGGTGACCACGAGGTCGGGGCCGTGCGCGGCCACCGCCTCGGCCAGGGCGTCGGCGTCGCCGACCGCGGCCGAGACCTCGAACCCGAAGCGCCGCAACAGGCCCGCCAGCCCCTCGCGCAGGAGGGCGCCGTCCTCGGCCAGTACTACCCGGATGGAAGACAAGGGATCTCCGCTCTCAGCCGTGTCGGTCCGCCGTGGGGGCTGGACAGCAGGACACGTCCGCCCACCACGGCCACGCGGTCGGCCAGGCCGGTCAACCCGGTTCCGCGCGCGGGGTCGGCCCCGCCCCGGCCGTCGTCCACGGCCTCCAGCACCAACATGTCACCGTCCAGGGAGGCGTTCAACCGGACCTCGGTCGCCCCGGCGTGTTTGGCGACGTTGCCCAGGGCCTCGGCGGCCACGTAGTAGGCGGTGCTCTCCAGGTGGGCCGGTAGCCGTCGGGGCAGGTCCACGCGCACGCGCACGGGAACGGAGGTGCGGTCGGCCAGCTCGGGCAGTGCCGCGGGCAGTCCCCGGTCGCTGAGGACCTTGGGGTGGATGCCGTTCACGATCTCGCGTAGGGACCCGATGGCCTCCTTGGCCTGGTCGTGCGCGGTGGCGAGCGCGCGCTCCATGTCGCTTCCGGGCGGGGCGTCCATGCGGGCCAGCCCGATCTGCACGGCCAGGGAGATGAGTCGTTGCTGGGCGCCGTCGTGCAGGTCGCGTTCGATGCGTCGGCGCTCGGCCTCGAAGGCGTCCACCAGACGCGCGCGGGAGCGGGTGACCTCCACCAGTTCCGAGCGCAGCTCGTCGGTTCCCCGGTCCTCCAGCAGGAGACGGGCCAGGGCGGCGTGCCCGTGCGCGGTGAGGGCGGCGACGTAGGGCGTGACCAGGAGGAGGAGCACCCCGGCGAAGGCCAGGGGGAGGGAGAGTCGGGGGTCGTCCACCGTCCACTCGAAGAGGGTGACGGGCCTTCCCAGAGCGGTGACGAAGGGCAGGGCGGTCAGGTAGGCGCCCATGACCGGGAACAGGTACAGCACGCTCCAGCTGACGGCGTCCAGCACGGTCACCAGCAGGAGGAGGTACGCGAACGCCCGCCAGGTCGCGGGTTCGGTGTAGCGGGCCCGGACCCAGGCGAGCGGGCCGGGGCCCGTGGGCCGGTACCCGCTCGCGATCCGGGGGTGGACCATTCGTAGCCGCCACCGTTCCAGGTGGGCGACGGGCACGGCCACCAGGGGCCCGAGCGCCAGCAGGAGCGCGAGCCCGGCGGCCAGCAGGGCGATCAGCAGCCAGGTGGGGTGTTCCCGACCCAGGGCGATCTCCTCCACGGCCGTGCCCAGGGCGAGGAGGGGGAAGGTGATCGGCACGATCAGGGCCGCGAGCACGGTGCCGACGAGCACGGTGGAGGCCAGGTACCCCAGGCTCCGCCAGGGCCAGGACGAGAGGGGGAAGCGGAGGCGGCGCAGCGCCTCGAACGGGGTGCGGGGCGCTCGTGTCCGGCGCGGGTCGCCGTGGTGCGCGGGGTGCGGTCCGGGGGAGTCCTTCCGCGGGGTGGTCGGCGGGGGAGCGGCCCCCTCTGGTCCCGGGTGTGGAGCGTCTGGCGGCCGGTGCCCGGTGCCCGGCGGGCGCGGGGAACCCGGCGCCGGACGATCGGGTCCCGGGGCGTCGGTGTGCTCGCTCACGGGGCCAACCTACGGGAGCGGGGCGGCGGTACCCAGACCGGACACCCCACCCTCCGACTACGTGCCTGCCCCACCCCGGGGTGCGGTCGTGGTGTTCCGCGTTCCGCCTTCGCATCGGCCCGTCACCCCGCCCGTCTTCGCCTGGGCTGGCCACCCCGTCCGTCTCCGCCTGGGCCCGTCACCCTGTCCGTCTTTGCTTGGGCCCGACACCCTGCCCGCCTTCGCTTGGGCCCGTCACCCCGCCCGCCCCGGTCGGGTCAGGTCCCGATGATCCCACCGTCGTCCTTGCGCACCACCACGACCGCCGACCGTGGGCGGCCCGCCGGATCGAACCCCGGCCAGTTGCTCACCGCGCGGGGGTCCTCCACCGAGGGCGCCCCCCACTGCTGCGCCGCCGACCCCGGCCCCTGCACCGTCACGAACAGGGCGCGCTGGTCGGGGCTGGTGGCCGTCCCGGCGATCCCGCAGCCGCGCGGTCCGGTCAGGAACCGCCGTAGCTCTCCGCTCTCGGGGTCGGCGCACAGCAGCGCGCTGTTGCCCACCTGTTCTCGGGAGTGTGCCGAGGGGTCGCCGAGCCGTGCCACGTCGGTCCTGATCCACAGTCGGCCGTCGTCACCGCAGTGCACTCCGCCTGGAGCGGCGAACACCGTCCCCCGGGCCTGGTCGGACGCTGTTCCGGATCGGGCGAACTCGTTCCAGGAGAAGAGGGTGGCCCCGTGGTCCGCGGCCCCCTCGGTCCAGGCCAGCACACGGCCACCGGCCTCCCCTTCGGCCTCGGTGCAGTACACCGTCCCGGTCGACGGGTGCACCGCCGGGGTTCCCGGTCCTTGGAGCTGGGTGGCCCCCACCGCGTCGGCGGCCTCCCGCGCTCGCAGGAGCACGTCCGCCTGGTCGGCGAACCCCTCGCGCGCGGTCAGTCCGGTGCGGCCGTGGGTCAGGGGGAGCCATGTGCCCAGCCCGTCGGAGTCCAGGCGCGCGGCGTACAGGACGCCCTCGTCCAGGGGGCCGGGGCCCCGGTCGCGTGCCGAGCGCCAGGGCCGTTCGGCCACGAACTTGTACAGGTGGGTGCGGTCGCTCATGTAGACCACCGCGCGTCCGCGTGACTCGGTGACGGTCGCGCCGCCGTGGGCCACTCGGCCCATCGCGGTGTGCTTGACCGGTGTCGACGAGGGGTCGAGGGGGTCGATCTCCACCGTCCAGCCGAACCGGTGGGCCTCGTGGGGGGTGAGTGCCAGGTCGAAGCGGCTCTCATGGGTGTGCCACCCGTAGGAGGCCTCTCCCGAGGACAGCCCGTAGCGGCGTTGGCTGTCGGTGGCCGACCACTCCCCGGAGGAGGTTCCGAAGACGTCGGCGAGGGTGTCCTCGCCGGTCAGGTAGGTCCCCCAGGGCGTGGTGGCGTGGGCGGTGCCGCCGATGACCCCGGCCGTGTCGGTGCCGGTGTCCAGGGTCGGCTGGTCGGCGAGCGGTCCCGACAGTCGGGTGGGTGAGGTGGCGGTGAGCCGCCGGTTGAGTTCGTCGTCGATCACGCGCCAGCGCCCGTCCGTGAGTTCGATCCGGGCCACGGTCACCCCGAGGGAGGCCATCTCCTTGCCGGTGCGGTCGGCGGTGGCGGCGCCGCCACCGTCCGCGTGGAGCAGGACGGGGTCGGCCCAGGAGTGGTTGAGTACGAGGAGTCCGCGCCGTCCGCCCTCGTGGCCGGGGTGGAGGGGGAGGTAGCGCAGCCCGCTGTGGCCGGTGCCCACCTGCCGGGCGGCGTTCGTCGCGGTGTCGGAGGCGTCGGGGCGCCACCGGGGGGTGTTCCGGCGCAGGGGGGCGCCCCACGGGAGCAGGACCCTGGCGGTGTAGCCGGGCGGGACGGTGACGGCGTCGGCCCGGGCGACGGGTACGCCGGTGAAGCCGGGTGACGATCCGGTGTCGGGGGCGGCCAGGGCGGGGCGGAGGGTGTCGCCGAACAGGGCGGCCGTGGTCAGGGCTCCCAGTGCCGCTCCGCCGCGCAGGACCTGGCGTCGGTTGGGTCCGTGTTCTGGCGCCATGTGGTTCTCCTCCGGCCTGGTGCGGGGTCGCACCGGTCTCCACTCTTTGCTGTCAAGTCATTACGATAAGTAGTTTTTGCTGGTTGTGGTGGTGTGTGACGCACCCGTTCTTCGTTTGGTCGGGGGTGGGGTTTGGCTGGGAATGAAAACGATTATCGATTGGTTGGAAGGCCTGACACCCGGCAGAGGAGGAGCCCATGGCACGAGACGACGCCCGGCCCGTCACCCGGCTCAGGTCGACGGCAGGCACCGGAACCGCCTACGTGACCCGCAAGAACCGCCGCAACACCCCCGACCGCCTGGTCCTGAACAAGTACGACCCCAGGCTCCGCCGCCACACGGAGTTCCGCGAGGAACGCTGACCCGGGGAGCACCCCCCAGGACCGCTGGCGCGAGGACCGAAACCCAACGGAGGACCCCATGCAGAAGAACACCCACCCCGGCTACGGCCGCGTCGTCTTCCGCGACAAGGCAGCCGACTTCGCCTTCCTCACCCGATCCACCCGTGGCAGCGACACCACCGTGGTGTGGGAGGACGGCAACACCTATCCGGTGGTCGACGTCGAGATCTCCAGCGCCAGCCACCCCTTCTACACCGGTAACGCCCGCGTGGTGGACACCGCGGGCCGGGTGGAACGCTTCCAGCGGCGCTACCAGCGCGGCTGACCGCCCACGGCGCCGCCGGGACCCCTCCCGGCGGCGCCGTCGTGTCCGGGGAGGGGACAGGACGAAACACCCTCGTCCCTGACGTCCGAATCCGCGGGGGTCGGGCAGGCTTGGACCCGTGAGATCAACCCCGACCGACACACCGGCCCCAACCCCCGGCCGGGCAGCCGCGAGGGCGCCACGCAGCCCCGTCGACCTCCTCGTCGGGGTCGCCGGACTGCTCCTGGTCCTCGTGGTCCTGCTGCTGGTGAGCGACGCCATCTCCGAGGGCGCGCCCACCGACGACGCCAGCCAGCTCCGCGCGGTGATCCCGTCCTGGCTCCTCTTCGCCGCCGCCCTCGGCGCCAACCTGCTGCTCATCGTCCTGATCGCCTACGTCGTCCTGCGCACGCTCCTCGTCGGTGAACTCCGTGACCTGACCCGGGCCGTCGTCGCCGCCGTGACGGCCTACGCCATGGCCTCCTACGTCAACGCCGTCCTGGAGAACGCCACCTACGGCGCCGGTCCACTGCCCGGCCTCCCCGACGACGTCCTGACCGCGGCCACCCTCGGCTACGTCGCCGCCGGGATCGCGTTCGCGCGCAGTATGCCCAGCGGGCACCCGCGGGTGCGCTCCCTGCTGTGGGGCACCAACGCCGCGATCGCCGTCACCTCGGTCATGGCGGGGGTCACCAGCATCCTCGCCGTCCTCTTCACCATCCTGGTCGGCCTCACCTGCGCCGCGCTGGGACGCTACGCGGTCGGCACCAGCGTGCCGCCGCCCGCCACCGGACGCATCCACGCCGAACTCGACCGCTTCGGCCTGCGCGCCGACCGCATCACCCCCGCCGGGACCGGTCGCGACGGCGACGCCCTGTACCTGGCCGACCTCGCCGACGGACGCCAGGTCGAACTGTCCGTCCTCACCACCGAGAACACCAGCGGGTTCTGGTCGCGACTGCGGGACCTGCTCCTGTTGCGGGGGCCCGTCGCCCCCCGGATGCTCTACGGCGCACGCCGCCGCGCCGAACACGCCGTGCTCATGAGTGCCGCCGCCCGCGAGGCCGGAGTGGACGCCCCCCGCGTGTGGGCGCTGGGCGAGATCGCCCCCGGCACCCTCGTCCTCGCCCGCGAACGCTCCCGGTTGCGGAGCCTGGACACCCTCGATCCGGAGCACGTCGGCGACACCCTGCTCGACGACCTGTGGCGCCAGCTCGGCATACTGCACCGGCACCGGATCGCCCACGGCGACCTCAACGCCACCACGGTCGGTGTCCTCGACCACCCGCACACCGGAGCGCCGCACCCCGTCACCGCCGCCCTCACCGGCTTCGACCGGGGGGCGGTGGCCGCGCCGCAGATCCGCACCGCCCTCGACACCGCCGCCATGGTCACCCTGATGGCGCTGCGTGTGGGGGCCGAACGGGCAGTGGCCTCGGCCGTGCGCGCCCTGGGGGTGTCCGCGACCGCCGCCGTCCTCCCCCTGCTGCAACCCCCGGGACTGCCCCACGCGCTCCGCGCCGAGCTGGGCCGGGCCGACAAGGGCCTGATGGCGGACCTGAGACGGCACATCGCCGCGGTCGCCCCCGAGGCCCCCAGCGAACCGGCCCGCCTGGAGAGGATGCGCCCCCGCACCATCGTCAGTTTCGTCGTGGTCACGCTGGTCGGGCTCGTGCTCGTCTACCAGCTGTCCGGGGTCGAGCTGGGGGCCATCCGCTACGCGGACCCGGGGTGGACGCTGGCCGCGCTGACCATGGGCACCGGGTGCATGTTCGCCGCCGCCATGGTGCTGGTCGGCTTCGTCCCCGCGCCCCTGCCCTGGTGGCGCACGGTCCTGGCCCAGTACGCGGGGTCGTTCGTGCGCATCGCCGCACCGGCCGGGCTGGGCTCGATCGCGGTCAACAGCCGGTTCGTGATCAAGGCGGGCGTGCCGGTGTCGTTGTCCCTGTCCGCGGTGGGCCTCACCCAGCTCGTGGGGTTCCTGATCCACGTGCCGCTGCTGCTGGTGTGCGCGTACCTCACCGGTACCTCCTACTGGACCGGCTTCACCCCGTCTCCGACCGTGACCGTCATCGCCATCGTCGCGACCGTCGGCGTGGGGGCCGTGCTCATGCATCCGAGGCTGCGCCGCGCCGTCACCTCGCGGCTGCGCCCGTACCTCAGGGGTGTGCTGCCGCAGCTCCTGGACCTGTTCCAGCGTCCCGCCAGCCTGGTTCTGGGGGTGGGCGGGTCGCTGTTGTTGACCGTGGCCTTCGTGCTGTGCCTGCACTTCTCGGTCCTGGCGTTCGCGGGACCGGGGTTGGAGGTGAGCCTGGTGGCGGTGGCGGTGGTGTTCCTCGCGGGTAACGCGATCGGTTCGGCGGCCCCCACCCCGGGCGGGCTCGGGGCGGTCGAGGCCGCCCTGATCGGGGGGTTGACCACCGTCGCCGCGCTACCCGCCGACGTGGCGCTGCCCGCCGTGCTGTTGTTCCGGGTGCTGACCTTCTGGTTCCCGGTCCTGCCGGGGTGGGCGGCCTTCAGCTACCTACAGCGGCGCGAGGCGATCTGAGCGGTGCGTGGGCGCACGGTGCCGGGCCGCGGCCGAGCGGAGATCACGGACCGCGTGGCGGGGGCCGTTCGCCTGTGGGGCGTGGACGCGGGGTGGGTTCGTGGGTGGCGTGGGCGGCTCGGGCTCCGGTGAGGTGGACCCCACGCGCCGGGGGCGGTGCGGGGCCCGGTGACGGGAGTCGTCGCCGGGCCCCGCCTCTTCGTCGGGTCAGGTCGGGCTACCCATGTCGGGGTTCGGGCTCGCTCCCAGGATTCCCAGCGTCTTCAGCCCGAGGAGGAGGGCGGAGCCGACGGCGGTGGCGGGCCAGCCCCACCAGCGGCGGGGTGCCCGGTGACGGCCCCGGGTGCGCACCGGCTCCGCCTCGGTCAGCTCGGTTCGGGCGTCGGCTGCGGCCTGTCGGGCTTCGCGGGCGGCTTGTTCGCGGTGGTGGCGGGCGACCTTGACCCAGTGCGGGACGGGGCCGTGTTGGAGCATGTACGCGACTCGGGGGTTGCCGCGCATCTGACGGAGCAGGCGTTCCTGGCGGGCCTGGTGGGTCTCCTCCCAGGGCACCTCCGCCCGAGGCGCCTTCGACGGAACTGGAACGCTCCGGGAAGGGGTGGACCCGCGTCGTGGGTGTGCGGCGGGGCGGTGGAAGCGACGGCCTTGGGGTGCGGTCAGGACCGACCGCACCTGAGTACTGACTTGCGCGCTGGTCATCGGGTGCCGCCAGCAGCGGCCGGGGTGGGGAGGGTGAACTCGGCCCAGATGACCGTGCCCAGTCCTTCACAGAAGGGGAAGTCGAGCACCGGCCGGAACCCCCAGCGGGAGGCGAGGTGGCCGACCATGAGCAGGCCTCGGCCGCGTTCGGCCTGCTCCCAGTCCTGTCGGGTGCGCCTACGCGGAACCCTCGGGAGCCGGTCGGTGGTGATGTCGGTGCGGGTGCCGTCGTCGATGATCGAGATCCGGACCAGCCCCGGGACCGGTGCTTCCAGGGTGCGGACCACCCTGCCATCCGGGTCCTGTCCGGAGCGGGAGTGCTCGCAGGCGTTGGCGAACATCTCGCTGGTACACAACACCATCTCCTCCCGCACCTCGCCCGGAATTCCGGTCATGCGGTTGAGGTCGGTGTTCAGGTCGGTGCGGACCTGGCTGGTGTGGGAGAGGTGTCCGGGGTAGACCCGGCACTCCCACCGGGACTCAGCCGGGGGAGGGTTGTTCGTGTGGTTGAGGGCAGGGTGTGCGGCACAATGGCCATGTCGGCAATCTCTTCTCTTGAAGGGGACGGGTTGTCGGCCTGCTCTGGGGGTGTGCCAGCACCCGCCAGAGCCTTTTTCGTGAACGCCTTCGGGCGGTGCGGAGCGCTCAGGCGGCGGTCGGGGGTTCCGGGTCGTGGTTGGCGTGGTGGCGGCGGGAGAGCAGTCGGGACCCCGGGACCGGCCTGTTACCAGGAATCCGGGTGGGTGCGGGGTAGTCGTGTACGGCCTGGTCGATGAGCGACATGGCCCGTTCGGCGTCGCCTTCGTCTCCGGCGATCCGCAGCGCCTCCAGAACCAGAGGCATGCGGTTGCGCAGGGTGTGGTTGTGCCACACGTCCACCTGGGCGGGAGTCAGGTGCCCCGGTGCGGTGAGGGCGTCTCCGGCGCAGGAGAGCAGGTCCCTGGTGTCGATGTCCAACATCAGCACTCCACCCCGTTTTTGAGGAAGTTTTCGGTGTCTTCGGTGTCGATGTGGCTCCACGGGTTGTCGGTGAGGTCGTAGGCCAGGAAGAACCACACCTGCCGGAACTTCGGATCGCCGTTGTCGCCCCACCGATCCGCAAGCGCGTCGATCAGCGCCAACCCCCGACCCGTCGCAGTGCCCGCCTCGATCTCCTCGAACGTGGCGGCGGTGAAGGTGCCCTTCTCCTGCGGCAGACGGCTGCCCTGGTCGCGGCAGATCAACGTCATCCCCTTCGCACCCCGATCCACCGTCAACGTGTACGTACTGCCGCGCTCACTGGACCGGCTGTGGGCGATCGCGTTGTTCGCCAACTCGCAACCCAGCAGGGTGAACAGGAACTGGTACTCCTCACACCGCTCCGCCGCGCTGGTGTCCAGAAACGCGCGGACCAGAGGCATCAGGCCAGGCAGCCCAGCGAAGGAGTACTGCCGCTTCCGGTACGGGGGGCCGACGGTGCGGGAGAAGTAGTGCGAGTGGAACGGCTTGATGAAACTCGCCACCGGAGCCACCACCTCACGGCGAGCCAGCTCGGGCGAGAACGGCGGAGCGGGCCTCACGAGGTCACCTCCAGACGTCGCAGTCCGGCCAGGACCTTGCGCAGGACCTCCACCGGGACGGTTTCGACAGGCCTGCGAGGCGAAGGAATCACCGGGCCTCGCAGACGGCCGGAAGGACTGTGGGGCGCTTGGGTGGGCCATTCAGGCGGGGGCCTCAGGTGGTCAGGGTTCATGATTCTGCTTTCTCGGAGGTGTTCGTTGGGTTGACTGAGTCAGCCCTGGGCGGTGGGCGTTGCGCCGGGTGCTCGGGCTTGGGGCTCTGTATCTGTGTGTTGAAAGAGTCGAGTGCGGTGTGGGCTAACTGAGGTCGAGGACGGCTTCGACGGTGGTCTGTTGGACGCGGTCGCCGTCCCAAGTCCACGAGGGCGACCAGGAGAAGGCGAGGCGGTCCAGGACCGCGAGCCCGGACACGTGCACTCCGGGGTCCAACCGGGGGTGCTGGGGCGCAGTGGTGGTGCGTGGTCCCTGGTCGGTCACGTACAAGCGCGGGAGCTTGGGGTGGGTCTGGTCCAGAACGACGCGGACGGTCCCACCGGGCAGACCCGACCGGGAGTGCTGATGGGAGTTGCTGACCAGGATGCGCGCGATACGAGCCAACCGCGTGCCCTGAACCGGGAGCACGTTCCGACACCAGGACGACAGGGCCCGGTACTCACGACTGGGACCGAGCAGGATGCCGTGACGGGCGGGCTCAGAGAACCGGAGCACCCGAGGGAAGCGCCCGGGAACAACTGGCACCACCGGTGCCTCCTGGTTGGCCTGCATATATCTCACCTCGGTCACATCGGGGTGGGTCTCAACCCTGGACGATCGCTCTCAACATCGGACGCCTGGGCGTTTTAGTGGGAGTCAGCCAGGCCTCACACGGCCGGTGCGGGGGCTGACGTTGCTCTTGCCCAGTAAAGGGCGGTGTGATCTGGATCGGCCCCGCAAGGAAATCGCCAGGGCCTTCATCCCAAGATCCTCATATTTCATTCGATAGAGGACTATTGGCTGAACGGCCCTTCGGTGCGCCTTCAGCACTGACCTTGCCAAGAGATCAGCCTCCTGGTCTATGCTTACCGCTTAAGTTGGTGAAGGTTCTTTGGGGAGCGGTGAAAATAGATGAGGTGGTGGTGAGATGAGTGACGCTGACAGTGAAGAGGTATTCGCGAGACTTCGGTTTGGGAAGCGACTCAGGGAACTTCGAGGTCAGAAGGGGTTTTCGCAGCAGGAGTTGGCTGATGCGGCCCACGTCTCACAGAGTGCCGTGAGTGATCTGGAGCTGGGAAAGAAAGGGACAAAAAGGGTCCCGGTGGTGCGCCTAGACGAGGCCCTTACCGCTCAGGGTGAGCTGGTGGACGCGTGGGACGCAGTGTTCTCCCGCATTGGAATGACCGAGTACTTCCGGCAAGTTGCGGGGGCCGAGCAGAGGGCCGTTCGGATTCGGGACTACTCCCACGGCGGCTTGGTCCACGGGTTGTTGCAGACGGAAGGCTACGTCAGGGCGATCAACGAGGTAGCGAGGCCGGAAACTCCCCGAGGCAGTGTCGATCAGATCGTTGTGGGGCGACAACATCGTCAGCGAATCCTCGAACAAGCCCATCCTCCTGCGATGATGATGCTGCTTGACGAAGTGGTGCTGTTGCGCCGCTTCCATGATCCCCAGGTCATGAAGGATCAGATCGCGCGTCTGATCGAACTCTCTCGGCGGCCACGTATCAAGATTCAGCTGGTGCCGATCGCGACAGAGGGACATCCAGGTCTAGGTGGGTCCTTTACGATCATCGAGGAGCTAGAGAGCCCCGCGTTCGTCTACGTCGAAAGTCAGCAGACTGGGTGGACGCTCAAGCAACCTGAGGCTGTGGCAAGCTACGACCGGACATTCGCGGATCTAGGAAGCGCCGCTCTGCCAGTATCCGCGTCCCGGGACCGTATGGAAGAGATTCGAGGCAGCATCACATGATGACCCAGCAGTGGAACAAGTCCACTTACAGCAACGCGCAGGGAGGTCAGTGCGTGGAGGCGCGCACGACCGAGCAGGGTGCCGCCGTTCGCGATACGCAGAACCGTCACCTGGGCCAGCTTGACGCGTCTGCTGTTGAGTGGAAGGCGTTCGTCGAGGCCGTCCGCCTCTGACACGAGAACGAACCGGCCCGGTGGGCGGGGGTGGTCCGTGTGTGCTGGGTCAGCGTACCCGCGACGTCCATGTTGTTCAGCGCGATGCAGGCTGAGGCGCTCACCACCCGTGGCACCCTTGAGTTGATGCAGGCCGTGAAGGGGCAGATGGCATGAGTGAATACCACAAGTCCAGTTACAGTGACGGGACCGGCGGCAACTGTGTCGAAGTCTCGGAAGGCCGAGTCACCCAGTTTCGAGACACCCAGAATCGCGACTTGGGTCACCTGGTCGCCCCAGCTCCAGAGTGGGCGGCCCTGGTAGCAGCAGTACGCGGCCAGTAGCAGCACGCAGAACCGTCCCCGCTCAGGCCTGTTGAGCGGGGACGGTTCTGCATACTGCCGAATCAGAGTATCCGGGGGACGGCACATGCCTCCAGGACCAAAGGCCTGAGATCCATCCGCAACAATCGCCGCATTGCCGCTCAGGTGCTGGGAACTCAACGGCCGGTGGAAGAAGCTTCTTCCCATCAACCTGCGGAAGTGAGATCGTGGTGGCGATCTCATTGTCCCCCAGGAAGTCGTTCAGTGAGCAAGTGAGGGAACCCATGACGGAGTGGTACAAGTCCTCGTACAGCAACGCTGCTGAGAACTGCGTCGAGGTTTCAGAAGGTGCTGAAACCCGTGTGCGCGATACCCAGAACCGCGAGGCTGGGAACCTGTCCTTCACCTCCGCCGAGTGGACCGCACTGCTGGCCATCACCAAGTAGACGACCACGCACAACGGGCCCCGCCAGGCAAGGAGGCGGAGCCCGTTACTGTTCGCTCGGTCAGGGTACAGCGACGGCGTGCACAGGGTCGATGGACTGAGATCCCTGGTCACCCCCGCACGTGCTGGTGCCACGCCTTCGCCGCGTCCAACATCGCCACCAACCACTCCTGCTCAGGGCGGGCCTCAACCTGCTACTCGTACAGGCCCACGTTGGCGCGCGCGAACGCGATCACGCTCTCCGGCGAAGACGCCTTCCATGCCTCCAGCTGCCCCACCCACCCCTCGGCGGACTCAGGGGAGTGGCGGGCGGCGACGAGCTGAACAGCCAGGTCCGAGGGCATGATGACCGGTGCTCCGTGCGTGGGCCACCCCCAGTCCAGGAGCCACGTCCCGCCCTCGGTGAGAAGGAAGTTGAGTTCGTGGACGTCGGTGTAGGTCAACGAGTCCCCACGCAGGAGAGCCTTCTCGTCATCGGTAGCGAACCGGTCCCACCGGGTCTCCTCCCAACCCCGGGCCACCGCGGGCAAGGGGATCTCCGACACCCTGTTCAGGACCTCCACGACCCGGCCCAGATCGGACGAGCCCGGCAGGAAGTCGGCGGGCCTGCCCTCGATGGCGTCGAAGCCCATCACGAACCAGTGCTCGTCCTCGGCCTGCCACCGCATCGTCGGGGTGACATTCCGGACGAACGGGTTGATGGTCGCTTCCCGTTGAGCGGAGTCCAGACGCCCACCGGGCCGGTTCGGGACTCCTTTGACGAAGAACTCGCCCCGTTCGCTGCTGACGAGAGCCGGGGTGCTCCAGCCGTGGCCTTCACCAGCGGGGCGGACCCGGATGACCTCCCCGGTGTGGGGGCGAATGAGGTCGGTGAACGGGATCATGGTGTCCTCAGCGGCGGGGGTTGCCGCTAGCTGGAACCTCACAGCCGGGAACGCTGATCGCGGCTGCCGACCTCGGCCGCCGGATTCCCCGCCCACAGGTGCGTCCCCCGCTCGTCCACGGTCACCCCCAGCTGGTCGCGGCCCGGAGAGTCGAACTTCACCCACGCGTCCCACGCGGCGCGGATCTCGGCCCACAGATCCCGGGGTCCGCCCCGGCGTGCCTCGAAAGGGCTGCCCGCCGGGGTGTACTCGCCGAGCGCCCAGGACCCGTCCAGGGTCGCCACGTACACCGTCGCCTCCCCAGCCCACTCCGGCCGGTCCTCCGCGGCTTCGTACACCGCGTACCGCAGGTCCGGCACGAGGTGCCCCAACGCGAGCTGCCACCCGGAGTTGCGGTAGGCGACCACTCTCGGGTTGAGTTCGATCAGACCGTCCGTCGCCTCCGGGTCGTCCTCGTCCACCAGCTCACGGGCCCGGCGCATGTCCGCCCGCTGGGACCGCAGCACCATGAACGGCGCGTCCCCGATGAAGTGTCCGGTGGCGCTCCCGTCCCCGTGAACCCGGAGTTTCAACAGGACCCCCGGAGTGTTGCCCACCTCGAACGGGGTCACGATGACCCCGTGCCGCGCGCTCTGCTCCACCCACGACCACGGAACCTCGCCACGCGCCGCGACTGTCGACAACACCCGATCGAACTCGCCCTCGCCCGCCGCCGGGCGCCCGGCCGCGTCGGCCGTCACGACCCTGGGGGAGTGGCCAGCCTGCGCGAGGTTCTTCACCGCGATCTCTGCCAGCCGCGGATCGATCTCCACCGACACCACGGCCTCCTCTCCGAGGGCGTGGCACAACAACGCCGTGTTGTAGCCGGTACCGGTGCCGATCTCCAACACCCGGTGCCCCTCCCGAGCATCCAGGGCCTGGAGCATGGTGACGACCAGGGATGGCTGGGAGGCGCTGGACGTGGCCACCCGCCCCCGTCCGTCGGGCCCGACCGGGGCGCCGTCGTCCACCTGGGTCACGAGCGCGAAATCTCCGGCCACCCAGCGGTCCCACCGTGGGTCAGCTCGGGTGACGGGGCACTCCCACCCGGGGTGAGCGGGGTCGGGTCCGTAGATCGTCTCTGGGAGGAAGGCGGCCCGATCGGTGCTGAGGACGGCGCGGTGCCACGTGGGGGCGATGATGCTGCCCCGTGTGGTGAGCAGACGAGCGAGCGCCGCACCTGGAGGGATCTGGGCTTCCACTAGGTGGGCCTCTGCCCGTCGCCGGTTTGGGGCGGGATTCCCTCTGACCCATGGTCATTGGGTTTCTGGCCGTCGCTGGCGGGGCCACCAGTGCCGCTGTCGGTGGGTACGTCCGGGTTCTCGGGCCTGCCCACGTCACGCTCCGTTTCCACTGGGGGTCAACCCCTGAACAGTAACTCGGTGTGGTTGTTCCATGACGGGTTTGGCTGGAACCGGCCAACCCCCACCGCCCGACACCCGCGCGGGGTACCCCTCACCGGGGCCCCGGTTGCCCCAACCCCCTCCTCCAGAGGGGTCCTGTACCTGTGATCACCGCGTCCCTCCGGGCACCGCCGCAGGGGGAGGGCGGGTGACGTCCCTTCCCCGGCTCAGGGCTTCTTCGGGCCCGGGTCCAACGGCCAGACCCTGGAAACGGTCAGCGTGGGCAGCGCCTCCGGGCTGGAACGGCGGACCCGGCCCTGGACCACGAGCAGCCTCGAGTCGAACACCGCCCTGGCGGAGTGCTCCTGGACGTTCCCGAACAGGGCGACCTCGACGACACCGGTGCGGTCCTCGACACTGGCGAAGATCACCCTCCTACCGGACCTGGTGGGCGGCGTCTGCACGCTCACCCTCACCCCCGCCACCGTGACCCGGGTCCCGTCCGGAACCCGGGGCAGCCTCTGGGCGGTGACGAGCCCGTGGCGGGCGGCCAGGTCCGCCAACCGGTCCACGTACCGGTCCAACAGGTGCCCGGAGATCTCGTAGCCGAGGGCACGCGACTCCTCGGCGACCCGGTCGGTGTGGGTCATCGGGGCGGCCGTCCCCACCGGCACGGTCTCGGTCGACTCCGACTCCGATTCCTCCAGGGAGAGCTGCCCGGGGGAGTCCTCGGGACGCGGACCCTCCTGCGCCAGGGCGTGCGCGTGCACGAGGACGTCGCGCCGGTCCGGGGCGCCGGGGGCTCCGGTGACCCCGGTCAGGGTGTCCAGCCCCCCGGCCAGGACCAGGTTGTCCAACGCCTCACGGGACAGGGACCCCCGCGCCACCAGGTCCCGCAGCCCGGTGAAGGGGCGCCGGGCCAACAGGCGGTCGAGTTCGGCCCCGGTGAGGGCCCCGAGATCGGCCAGGGACGGCCGCAGCCCCCACCTGCCCTCCCCGACCGGCTCCACCCGCCAGTGCCGCCAGGAGGCGTTCACGTCCAGGCCGAGCACCCGCACACCCATGCGCCGGGCGTCGTTGAGGAGCACCCGGCGCGGATACATGCCGGGGTCGTGGGTCATCACCCCCGCGAAGAACGCGGCGGGGAAGTGCCGCTTGAGCCACGCGCTCTGGTAGGTGGGCAGGGCGAACGCGGCCGCGTGGGCCTTGCAGAAACCGAAGTTGCCGAACGCCGCCACCAGCCGCCAGGTGTCCTCGACGGTCCGGCCGTCGTGCCCGCGTTCGGCCATCAGCGAGCGCACTTGTGTCTCCACCTCGCGGCGCCCCTCCACGGTGCCCAGGGCCCTGCGCATGGCCTCGGCGCGGTCCAGCCCGCACCCGGTCATGGTGTCGATGGTGTGCAGCAGCTGTTCGTGGAAGAGCAGAGCCCCGCCGGTCTCGGCCAGCACCGGCGCGAGGTCGGGGTGGGGCAGCCGGGGCGGCTCGGAACCCTCCCTGGCCCCGAGGTAGGCCGAGACCATGTCGGTGCCCATGGGCCCGGGCCGGAACAGGGAGATGTCCGCGATCAGGTCGGGGACCCCGCGCGGCCGCAGCCGGGACACCAGCTCGCGCTGGCCCGGGCTCTCGATCTGGAAGCAGCCCAGGGTGTTGGAGGCCGCGACCATGTGCGCGGTGGCGTGGTCGTCGTCGGCCAGGGCCTCCAGGTCCGGGCTCGCCCCCTCGGTGCGGTCGATCTCGTCCAGGGTGTGCGCGAGCGCCGACTGCATCCGCACCCCGAGGACGTCGAGCTTGAGCAGCCCCAGGTGTTCCACGTCCTCCTTGTCGGCCTGCACCATCGGGTAGCCCGCCCCGGAGGGCTGGGTGGGCACCCGGTCGCCCATGGCGTGGTCGGACAGCACCAGCCCGCAGGGGTGCATCGCCACGTGCCGGGGCAGGCCCGACAGCCGCTCCGCGAGGGAGAAGAGCCTGCGCACGTGCTCGCTGTCCAGCCCGTCCAGATTCCGCAGCTCGGGAAGCTCGCGGGCGGTCTCGCTGATGCGGGAGGCACGGACCCGGGGGAACACCGAGGCGATGCGGTCCACCTCCACGGAGGGCAGCGACAGCGCCGCACCGGCGTCCCGCAGGGCGCTGCGGGCGCGGTAGGTCTCCATCATGGCCACCGTGGCGCTGGCCCCGGGGTGGGAGGCGATGACCGCGTCGTAGGCCTCCAACCGGCGGTCGGACTCCACGTCCAGGTCGATGTCGGGCAGGCCGGGACGGCTCGGGGTGCAGAACCGTTCGAACAGCAGACCGTGGTCCAGGGGGTTGATCGCGGAGATGCCCAACAGGTGCACGACGAGGCTGCCCACCGCCGACCCCCGCGCGAAACAGCGGATGCCCTTGTCCCGGACGGCCCGGGCGGCGTCGGCCACGGTCAGGAAGTAGCTCTCCAGGCCCAGGCGGGAGATGACCTCCAGCTCACGCCGGGCCCGCTCGTCCGCGCGGCGGTCGCGGTCCAGGCCCAGCAGGGCGGCCCCTCCCGCGACGCGGTCGCGCAGCTCGGCGGTGGCCTCGGCGCGGGCAGGCAGGTGGAGGCGGCCCCAGCCCAGGTCGGCGGCGGGGTCCAGGGCGCAGGAGCTGCCCAGGGCGAGGGTGTGCGCGATCAGGCGTCGGGCGCGCGTGCGGTCGCCGCCGCACACGGCGACGGCGGTCCGGGACATCTCCTCGGCGGTGGCCATGTGGGCGCTCTCGGTGCGCGGGGCGGGGTGGTAGCCGCCCGGGGCGTGCTGGCGGATGCGGTCGAGGGCGAGCGCCACCCCGGCACCGTCCGGGGTCGGGTAGCGCACGGCGTTGGTCAGCACCGCGAGGAGGTGCTCCTCGTCGGCCAGGCGCACCATGTCCCGTGCGGCGCGGCGCTGGCCGGAGGCGCCGTGGTCGTGCGGAGCCAGGGCGATCTCCACACCCACCCCCCGCCAGGCGGACACCAGGGCCCGGGCGTGCAGGGGGCGGTCCTGGGCGACGGCGCGGCCCACGTCGGAGTCGGGCCCGAGCAGGACGACCAGTCCGTCGGCGTGTTCGGTGAGCTGGTCGGGTCGTACGGCCACGGGGGAGGGGGCGCGGTGGACGTCGGTGACCAGGCGGCAGAGGCTGGCCCAGCCCCGGGCGCCCCGGGCCAGGACCACGACGCGGCCGCCCTCGGGGGAGGAGAGGGCGAGATCGACGCCCAGGGCGGGGCGCACCCCGGTCCGCTCGCAGGTCCGGATGTGCTCGGCGACGCCGAAGAGGCCGTCCCGGTCGGTGAGGGCCATCACCGTCTGGCCGTCGAGCGCCGCCCGCTCGACCAGGGCGGCGGGCGGCGCGGTGCCGTGCCGGAAGGAGAACGACGACGCGGCGCGCAGGTGCACGGCCTACATTCCTCCCCTCCTGCGGAGCGGCAGGGGAAGAGCCACCGTTCGAACATCAGTTCGATGACTGTATCCGATGATGTCCAACGGCGCATCCTCTGAGCTGCGAAGACGCGCCGTTTCTCCGTGCGCGGAGTGGGTCGGGGCGGTGGGCGGGCCCGTGGCGAACGGTGTTGTCGTCGGGGGCGGGGGTCTGGGGGGCAGTAGAAAATCTACGACGTAAAGGCCGGTGTCCTTCGTTTTCGCTGCCGCGCGGAGGGGAGCGGAGCCATGGTGTTCCCGCCTCCCGGGACGAACGCCCGGGAGGCGCCGTCTGCGCCTCCTGTCAGCGGGTGACGGCCGCGGCCAGGATGAACAGGCAGATGATGACGGCTGCGGTCCACGGCCAGTCCGAATACTGGCCCTTGAAGTTGCGTGCGGCCACGGGAGCCTCCGATTCAGGGGAAAGGGAACCGAACCTGGGTACCATCCGGCGGTGACTCTCCGCTGCGCTTGGCCACAACAGGTCACTGGCGGGTGTGTCCGCGCGGGCGCCCTCCCGGCGGAGTCGTGTGGCCCGGGCCCGAGCGGCCCGAGTGCGAACGGGCCGGACGTGGGAGACCGCGCCGTGCGCGGGGGCGGGGCGCGGGGGGCCGCTCGTCGGCCGTCTCCGGCGGCCATCTCTGGGGGCGCCCGCCCGGCCGGGTGGGAAGGACCGGACACGGGTGTTCCCGAGGAAGAGGCCTCGGGCAGGGGTTGCGGTTGACGTTGCGTCAACATCTAGCGTCGTCTCTGAGGCCGGACTCCCCGGCCGGAGGGGAGACGGGATGTCATGGTCCATGGGTGAGGTCAGCCGGATGAGCGGGGTGACCTCCCGGACGCTGCGCCACTACCACCACGTCGGCCTGTTGCTCCCGGAGAGCACCGGACCGGGCGGGTTACGCCACTACGGCCAGCGCGAACTGCACAGGCTCCAGCGCATCCTGGTGATGCGCGAACTCGGGCTCGGTCTGGCGGACATCCGCCGGGTTCTCGACTCCGAACAGGACGAGGTCGCGGCCCTGCGGCAGCACCTGCACGACCTCGAAGCCGAACGGGACCGCCTCAGCGTCCTGGTCGACACCGTGCGCCGCACGGTGGACTCACTGGAGGGCACCGACGTGACCAGTAGACCCGAGGAGCTCTTCGAGGGCTTCGACACCGCCCACTACGCCCAGCGGGCGCGTGCCGACTGGCCCGAGCAGTGGGAACAGGCCCGGCGGGCGGGGGAGGAGATGGCTCCCGAGGAGGCCGAGCGGATGCGCGCCGAGTCGGTGGAGGGGATGCGGCGGATGGCCGCGTACCTGCGTGCGGGCACACCCGCCGAGGCTCCACCGGTGCAGGTGGAGATCGAGGGCCACTTCCAGCAGGTCAGCCGCATGTGGACCCCGGACGCGCAGGCCTTCGCCCAGCTGGGGCGGGTGTACGCGCAGGAGGGCCCCTGGCGTGAGGTGTACGAACGGATCGAGCCGGGGTTGGCCGACTACCAGCGCGAGGCCATGGAGGTCTTCGCCGAGCAGCGCCTGGGCGCGCAGGGGCGGGAAACGTGATTCCCCGGTCGTGGAGACCGCACCGGCGCGAGGAGGACGACGAGATCCTGGGCTACCTGCGCCCCGAGGGGGCGGGCTACGTCCCGGTGAACCCGTTCGGCCACCCCGTGCACGGTGCGGTGGAGGAGGCCGAGGCCCGGTCCGCGTTGGACTCCCTGGGCCTGGCCTATCTGGCCGAGCCGTGGCTGTTGACCCTGCCGGGCCGGGCGGAACCGGTGACGGTCCGGATCGTCGAGGTCACCCCGGAGCGGATGCGGGTGGCCAACGCCGACTACGGATACGAGGAGGCGGACATCGGCCACGTGTTCGTCCTGGACGTCCCCGAGCCCGGACGGTTGCGCGCCGGTTGAACCGGAGGGCGTCCGGCGGGTCCGCAGGGCGACCGGGGGTGGACGGGAACCGGGGTGTCGGCGGGGCCTCAAGGGGCTCGGGTCCCTAGAGGACCTCGGGGGAAGTGTCCAGGACCGTGCGGTCACGGGAGGCGACCAGGGCGAACCAGGCTTCGGTGCGGGGCAGCTCGTAGCGGAAGAAGTACGAGGCGGCGGCGCGCTTGCCCTCGTAGAAGGTGCCCTGCTTGCCGTGGGCGGCGGTGAGCTGTTCCAGCCACATCCAGGCGATGACGACGTGGCCGGTGGCCTCCAGGTACGGGGTCGCGTTGGCCAGGGCCACGGACGGGTCGCCGTCGGACCAGGCGTCGGCCGTCGCCCGGGCGGTGCGGTCAAGGGCGGCGGCGAGCAGTTCGGCGTACGCGGCTTCCTGGCCGCCCAGGGCGCGGGCGCGCTCCACGGTGGCGCGGGCGGTCTCCAGGAGGAGGGAGAGGCGCGCGCCGTGGTCGAGCACCGCCTTGCGTCCGAGCAGGTCCAGGGCCTGGATGCCGTGGGTTCCCTCGTGGATGGCGTTGAGCCGGTTGTCCCGGTAGTGCTGTTCCACGTCGTACTCACGGGTGTATCCGTAGCCGCCGTGTACCTGGATGGCGAGGCTGTTGGCCTCCAGGCACCACTGGGAGGGCCAGCTCTTCGCGATCGGGGTGAGGGCGTCCACCAGCAGGTGTGCCCGCTCGGCGTGTGCCGGGTCCTCGGCGCTGGCCTCCTCGTCCACCAGGCGGGCGCAGTACAGGACCAGCGCGAGGGCGCCCTCCACGTAGCTCTTCTGTGCGAGCAGCATCCGGCGCACGTCGGTGTGCTCGATGATCGGTACCGGGGGGTGTTCGGGGTCCTTCGCGCCGAGGGGACGGCCCTGGAGGCGTTCGCGGGCGTAGCGGAGCGACTTCAGGTAACCGGTGTAGCCGACCGCCGTCGCGCCCGCTCCCACTCCGATGCGGGCGCCGTTCATCATGTGGAACATCTGCCGCAGACCCTGGTGGGGCGGGCCGACGAGGTAGCCGACCGCGCCGGGGACCCCGCCGGGGGTGTGGCGGCCCTCGCCGAAGTTGAGCAGGGCGTTGACGGTGCCCCGGTAGCCCATCTTGTGGTTGAGCCCGGCGGTGACGACGTCGTTGCGTTCGCCGAGCGCGCCGTCCTCGCGGACGAGGTGCTTGGGTACGACGAACAGCGAGATCCCCCGGACCCCGGGCGGGCCTCCGGGGATGCGGGCCAGCACCAGGTGGACGATGTTCTCGGAGAGTTCGTGGTCGCCGCCGGAGATCCACGTCTTGTTGCCGAAGAGCCGGTGGGTGCCGTCCTCGGCGGGTTCGGCCCGGGTGGTGATGTCGGCGAGCGAGCTGCCCGCCTGTGGTTCGGACAGGCACATGGTGCCGGTGAAGCGTCCCTCCACCATGGGGCGCACGAACGTGTCGACCTGTTCGGGGGAGCCGTGTGCCAGCAGGAGCTTGGCGTTGGCGGCGGTGAGGAAGGGGTAGGCGGCGGTGCCGGGGTTGGCGGCCTGGAAGTAGGCGTCGCAGGCGCTGGAGACCACGCGGGGGAGCTGGCCGCCGCCCACGGAGGCGTCCAGGGCGAGGGAGGACAGTCCGGTCTCGGCGTGTGCCCTGAGGGCCCGGCCCACCTCGGGGATGACGTGCACGCGTTCGCCGTCGAAGCGGGGTTCGTGGGCGTCGTTGGTCTTGTTGTGCGGGGCGAAGTGGTCGGTGGCCACGCGTTCGGCCAGGTCGAGGGCGCCGTCCAGGGTCTCTTGGGAGTGGTCGGCGTACCGGGGGCGCCGGGTGAGGGCCTGGGCGTCGAGCCATTCGTAGAGCAGGAACCGGAGGTCGCGCCTGGACAGCAGGGTGGACGTCACGGGTTGCCTCCCGAAGAGTTGGACCGACTGGTCGGTATGATACCGGTTCGGTGCGCGGGGAACCACCCTGGTGTGCGGGTCTACGCTGGTGTCTCCAGCCCGACTCGGAACCAGGAAGCCCCGTATGACCGAGAAGACACCCACCGTCCTGTTGCTGAACGGCCCCAACCTCAACCTGTTGGGCACGCGCGACCCCGAGCAGTACGGGAGCACCACCCTCGCCGAGGTCGAGGCCCGGGTGGCCGCCCTGGGGTCGGAGATGGGGGTGGAGGTGGTCTGTGCGCAGTCCAACAGCGAGGGCGGCATGGTCGACCACGTCCACGCGGCCCGCGACTACGCCGGCGTGGTGATGAATCCCGGCGCCTACGCCCACTACAGCATCGCGCTGCGGGACGCCGTGGACGCGATCGAGGCGCCGGTGGTGGAGGTGCACATCTCCAACGTGTACGCCCGTGAGGAGTTCCGCCACACCTCCGTCACCGCGCCGGTCGCCGCCGGGTACGTGGCGGGGTGCGGGGTGCTCGGCTACGAGCTCGGTCTGCGCGCGGTACTCTCCCGCGCGGCGGAGCGGGCCGCCCGGCCGGAGGGCTGAGGGCCGCCCCTGCTGCCGGACCGTTCGGTGAGGGGCGGGGGAAGGGGGCCGTTCGCGGTGCGAGACGCCCCGGGGCGGCCCGCCCGGGCCGGTCCCCGGTTCGCTGGGCGGGGCGCTCCGTCGTTCCCGGTTCTCGCGGGGGTGACCCCGCCCGGGGCCCGGCGCCCCGGCCGCTCAGTGCCAGAGGAGTTCCTGGCCGGGCATCTGCTCCGCGCCGGAGCCCGAGCGCCGCGACCTGCACCGCAGGCAGGTGACCGGGTGGGTGGAGGGGCGCAGGCGCATGGGGTCGTCGGCGGCCGCGCACACCACGGCCGGGATCTCCACGCCCACCCAGACGCGCGTGGTGAGTTCGTGGACGATGCTTCCGTCGCCGATCCGCGCGGCCTTGGCCTCGGCCAGTTCGGCGCGGCGGCGGTGCAGGGTGGCGGCCAGGTGCTCGACCTCCGGCGCGTGTCCCGGTGGGGTCGAGCCTTCGGAGGCCGCGTCGCCCCGGGCTGCGTCGCCCTCGAGGGTGGAGCCGCCCTCCCGGGCTGGCTCGTCGGCGGTGCGGGACCGTGGGGCCGGTTCGAAGCCGGGTAGCGGGATGGAGCCCGGGTAGGGCTCGGTGTCCTGGTCGGGTTGGACCCGGGGGACGGGGCCGAAGCCCGGGAGGGGGACGGAACCCGGGATGGGGCCGGTGTCGTGGGCGGGGTGTTCGGTCATGCCCTCCAGGATGCCCTGCTCTGTCGGGCCCCGCACACGGGCGCGCGGGTCGTCCGGCGGGGTGAGCGCCCCGACCGCCCCGGTCGGTGGTGGGCCGGGCGCGGGGCGAAGGAGCACGCGTCGCGAGCCCGGGCGGTACCGAACCGTCGGCGCGAAACACCGGGCGCGGTACCGACACATCCCTCCTCCGGCCGGTATCAATGGAACCGGCGGCCCCCCACCCCCGAAGGCGTGTCCCTTCGCCGGTGAGGAGATCATGGCAGAGCTGCCCCTTGAGGGTCGTACCTGGTGGGCGCGGTCGCGGGCCGTGGCGAAGGAGGTGCGCGCCCGGGTGGGCGCCAACGCCGCCCTGATCGTGCTCGCGGTCATCGCCGCCACGCTGGCGTGGACCATCGCGGGGGGTCTCGTCCAGGACCACCAGCCCTTCTTCGCGCCCATCGCCGCGGTCATCGCTCTCAACGTCTCGGGCGGGGAGCGCGGCGCCCAGGCGCTTCGGCTGCTGATGGGTGTGTTCATCGGCATCCTCGCGGGTGAGTTCAGCCTGTGGATCACCGACTACAACGTGGTGGCCATGGTGCTGGCCACGGCGTGTGCCATGACGGTGGCCGCGGCGATCAACGCCGAGCGCATCATCATCGGTCAGGCGGCGGCGAGCGCCATCCTCACCACGATCTTCGTCGGTGGTGCCAGTCCGGGCACGGACCGGCTCGTGGACGCCCTGATCGGCGCCGGTGTGGCCCTCGCCTTCAGCCAGTTGTTCTTTCCCGCCCGGTTGGTGGCCCTGCTCCGCCGGATCGAGGAGGACGCGCTCAACGAGATGGCGAGCATGCTCGCGCTGGTCGGTCGTTCCCTGGGGGAGGACGGGGAGGACTCCAGCGAGCAGTTGGTCAACCGGTTGGGGGATCTGAGCCGGCCCATGGCCGAGTTGAGCAAGGCGCGCGAGAGCAGCAGGTCCACGGTGCGGCTGTCCACCATCCGTTGGGGGAACCCCGAGCCGGTGTTGGAGGAGGACGAGGTCATCGAGCGGTTGATCCTGCTGGGCGAGAGCTGTCTGTTCCTGGCCCGCACCACCACCGCCATGGGTGTGGAGGAGCAGCGGGAACTGGCGCCGATCGTGACCGACATGGCCGACGTCCTGACCATCCTCGCCGACGACCTCAGCAGCCGTGAGGCCCGTGAGGAGGCGGTGGAGCGGGCGCTGACGGCCGCGCGCGCCTATGGGGCGGGCGCGCCCGACGACGACCCCGTCACGCACGCCACCCATCTGGCGGTGGAGATGGTCGCCACCGACATCATGGTGTTCGCGGGGATCAGGTTCGAGGAGATCGAGGACGTCCTCCAGGGCGATCTGGAGGACCCCACCGTCCCGCATCCGCAGGGCGAGCCGTGGTTGCCGTGGCTGAGCTGGCGCCCCCGGTGGCGGCCGGTCCGGGTGCGTTTCCCGTGGCGCCGTCCGAGGGGTCAGTGACGGGCGGCGCGGCGTCTTCCGGCCAGGGAGCGGACCCCGCGCACGGCGAGGCCGAGGAGGAGCCCGTTCCCGTACGCGCCCAGCACGTACAGGACCAGGAACACGGGAGCCTGCGCGTCGACGGGCATGCCGGCCGTGTCGAGGGCCGCGAACGTCAGGACCGAGAGCACGCTGCACGGAAGCAGCCACACCGCGAGGGCCAGCTCGGGCATGCCCGAGCCGAAGCCGGGGCCGAGGTGGATGACGACCGCCGCGGTGAGGAGGGTGGTGGCGAGGGCGAGGTAGACGCGAGAGGCTCGGTTGTCAATCGAGGCGGCGAGGATATGGCGCACGATGCTCCCTGGTTCCGAGGTGTCACCAGGGTGCCGCACCGGCTCGGCGGGCTCCTGAGTACGGGTACTCAGGAACCCGCCCGCGTCCCCGTACTCAGAGCCCGGTTCCGGCTCAGTTCCGTTGTGAGGACGGTTCGAAGCGCACCACCACCGACTTGGAGGTGGGGGTGTTGCTCACGTCCGCGGTGGAGTCCAGCGGTACCAGCACGTTGGTCTCCGGGTAGTAGGCGGCGGCGCTGCCCCGCGCGGTCGGGTAGTGCACCACGCGAAAGTGCGGTGCGCGGCGTTCGACGCCGTCCGTCCACTCGCCCACCAGGTCGGTGTACGCTCCGTCGGCCAGGCCCAGTTCGGTGGCGTCCTCGGCGTTGACCAGCACCACTCGGCGGCCGTCCTTGATGCCCCGGTAGCGGTCGTCGAGGCCGTAGATGGTCGTGTTGTACTGGTCGTGGGAGCGCAGGGTCTGGAGCAGCAGCCGTCCTTGGGGGACCTGGGGCGCGTAGGTGCCGTTGGCCGTGAAGTTGGCGAGTCCGGTGGCGGTCGGGAACCTGCGTTCGTCGCGCGGGGCGTGCGGCAGCGCGAACCCGCCGGGTCGCCGTGCGCGTGCGTTGAAGTCCTCGAACCCCGGGACGACCCCGGCCACGTGGTCGCGTACCCGGTCGTAGTCGGCCATGCGGTCCCAGTCGACCGGGGTGTTCCCGAACAGTCTGCGGCCGAGTTCGCGGACGATGTCGACCTCCGAGCGCATTCCTTCGGAGAGGGGGCGCAGCACCCCGTGTGAGGCGTGGACGAGCCCCATGGAGTCCTCCACCGTCACCCAGCGGTCGCGGCCCTGCCAGTGGTCGCGGTCGCTGCGGGCCAGGGCGGGCAGGATGAGGGCCCGGGTCCCGGTGACCACGTGCGAACGGTTCAGCTTGGTGGACACGTGCACCGTCAGTCCCACGCGGCGCATGGCGTCCTCGGTGACCCCGGTGTCGGGTGAGGCCGCCACGAAGTTGCCGCCCATCGCGAGGAACACGCCCACCTCGCCGCGGGCCATCGCCCGGATCGCGTTCACGGTGTCGTGTCCGTGCTCACGCGGTGGTTCGATGCCGAACTCCGTGCCCAGGGCGTCCAGGAAGGAGTCGTCGGGGCGTTCGAAGATGCCCATCGTGCGGTCGCCCTGGACGTTGGAGTGGCCGCGTACCGGGCACACGCCCGCGCCGGGGCGGCCGACGTTGCCGCGCAGGAGCAGGAAGTTGACCACCTCGCGGATGGTCGGTACCGAGTGCTTGTGCTGGGTCAGGCCCATGGCCCAGCACACCACGACGCGTTCGGAGGCCACCACCATCGCGGTGAGTTCCTCGATCAGTGCCCGGGAGAGTCCGGTGTCCCGTTCGGTCCGGGCCCAGAAGGTGTCGTCGGGTTCGGCCAGCAGGGCCTGGGAGAACGCCTCGTACCCGTGTGTGTGGGTGGTCACGAACGCGTGGTCCAGGACGTCCTCGCCGCGCCGGTCGGCCTCCAGCAGGAGCCGGTTGACCGCCGAGAACAGGGCCAGGTCGCCGCCGACCCGGACCTGCATGAACAGGTCGGTGAGGTCGGTGCCGCGCCCCATCAGGCCCCGGGCGTACTGCGGGTTGCGGAACGTCTTCATGCCGGCTTCGGGCAGCGGGTTCACCGTGACGATCCGGGTTCCGCCGCGCTTGGCCTTCTCCAGCGCGGACAGCATCCGGGGGTGGTTGGTGCCCGGGTTCTGCCCGGCGACGATGATGAGGTCGGCCTCGTAGAGGTCCTCCAGGGACACGCTGCCCTTGCCCACGCCCAGCGTCTCGGTGAGTGCCGAGCCGGACGACTCGTGGCACATGTTGGAGCAGTCGGGCATGTTGTTGGTGCCGAGCTGGCGGGCGAACAGCTGGTAGGCGAAGGCCGCCTCGTTGCTGGTGCGGCCCGAGGTGTAGAACACCGCGCCGTCGGGCGAGTCGAGCCCGCGCAGTTCCTCGGCGATCATGTCGAGGGCCTGGTCCCAGGGGATCGGCGTGTAGTGGGTGGCGCCCTCGGCCAGGTACACCGGTTCGGTCAAACGGCCCTGCTGGCCCAGCCAGTACCCGGAGCGCTCGAACAGGTCAGCGACCGGGTGCCGGGCGAAGAAGTCCGCGCCGACGGTCCGGCGGGTGGCCTCCTCGGCGACGGCCTTGGCGCCGTTCTCGCAGAACTCCGCCCGGTGGCGTTTGCCGGGCTCGGGCCAGGCGCACCCGGGGCAGTCGAACCCCTTCTTCTGGTTCACGGCGAGCATCGCGGGCAGGCCGCGCCGCACTCCGGCCTGGTCGTTGACGTGCCGCACGCTGTTGATGACCGCGGGGACGCCCGCCGCGCTCTCCTTGGGAGGCCCGACCTCCGGCGTGTCCTGGGCGGGGTCGGGCATGTCCGAGTCGTGGTGTGTCACAGTCCGAATTCTCTCACCGAGTCGCCCTCTGTCCAGAGGTCCCGAATAGTTTTGTCTCCGAATGGGGCGAACGATATCAAGGACCCGGGCGTTGTTGTTGCGGGGGTCCGGCGCGTGTATTCTTGCGCGATGTTGCTGAGCCAGCTGAAGTACCTGACCGCGCTGGCCAAGGAACGGCATTTCGCCCGTGCGGCCCAGGCGTGTCACGTGTCCCAGCCCGCGCTGTCCACGGCCATCCGTCGGTTGGAGGCCGAGTTCCGGGTCCCCATCGTCAGGCGGAGCAACCGGTTCATCGGGTTCACCCACGAGGGGGAGCGGATCGTGGCCTGGGCCCAGCGCGTCCTGGCCGAGCACGACACCCTGGTGGAGAACGTCCGCAGCCTGCGGGAGGGGCTGAGCGGGCGCCTGCGTATCGGTGCCATCCCCACGACCCTGAGCTCCATATCCCTCATCACCAGGGCCTTTTGTGAGCTCCACCCGCTGGTGACCCTGTCGGTGGTGTCCATGACCTCCCAGGAGATCGAGCGGGCGCTGGTCGACTACCAGATCGACGTGGGGCTGACCTACGTCGACAACGAACCCCTGGAGAACGTGCGTCGGCAGTCCGTCTACCGGGAGCGCTACGCCCTGCTCACCGACGAGCGGGGGCTGCTCAACGGGCGCGACACCCTCACCTGGGCCGAGGCCGCCGAGGTGCCGTTGTGCCTGCTCTCCCCGGACATGCAGAACCGCCGCATCGTCGACCGGGCGTTCCGGCGGGCGGGGGTCGAGGCGGTGCCCAGGGTGGAGACCAACTCGGTGAGCGCGCTGTGCTCGTACGTCCACGAGACCCGCTGGTCGGCGGTGATGCCGCACGCCTGGCTGGCGCTGCACGCGGTGCCGGAGGGCATGCGCGCCATCCCCCTGGTGGAACCCGAGGTCAGCAAGGAGATCGGGCTGGTCGTCGCGGACCGCGACCCCGAACCCGTGCTGGCCCGCGCCCTCATGGACACGGTGGCGGGCGCCGACCTCCAGGCGCGGTTGGACCTGTACCACCCCTCGGGTCCGCGACCGGGTGAGCCCGCCGAGGCGCGGCCGGTCCCCGGCCCCGCTCTCTGAGCCGGGTCGCGGCGGGCTCGATAAGCGGACGTTATCGCCCGACAATGAACGTGTATTTGATTCTCGTCACATGAGGTGTGACGATGTCCCATGCTCGCGGACGCACATCCGGCAATAGCCGGGAAAGCGGACGCCTATTCGGGTCGGAATACAATCGTGAGGTTGGGTAGTGCTGTCGTTTCTCGATCGTGCCAGGAGTGTGGCGCCGCCCGGATACAGCCGGTGGTTCATTCCCCCGGCCGCGCTCGCGGTCCACCTGTCCATCGGCCAGGTGTACGCGTTCAGCGTCTTCAAGACCGCGTTGGTGGAGCGCTTCGACACCTCGCTCACGGCGATCGGTGTGGTCTTCAGCATCTCCATCGTGATGCTGGGGTTGTCGGCGGCCTTCGGCGGCAAGTGGGTGGAGGCCAACGGGCCCCGTAAGGCCATGTTCGTCTCGGGGCTGTGCTGGGGTGGCGGTTTCCTGGTCGGGGCCCTCGGGGTGGCCACCGGGCAGCTGTGGCTGCTCTACCTCGGCTACGGGGTGCTGGGCGGGATCGGCCTGGGTATCGGGTACATCTCGCCGGTGTCCACGCTCATCAAGTGGTTCCCGGACCGGCCCGGTATGGCCACCGGTCTGGCGATCATGGGGTTCGGTGGCGGCGCGCTGATCGCCTCGCCGCTGTCGGCGGCGCTCCTGGACCGGTTCGGGCAGACCCCCGCCGACGCCATCGTGCCGGCGTTCCTCATCCTGGGCGCCGTCTACTTCACGGCCATGATGCTCGGCGCGGCGACGGTCAGGGTTCCGCCGCCGGGGTGGCGGCCGGACGGGTGGGAGCCCCCGGTCCCGGCCGGGGGAGCGCGTGTCGCGGAACCGGCGTCGGAGGGCGTGAGCGTGGAGCGGGCGTTTCGCACCCGCCAGTTCTGGCTGCTGTGGATCGTGCTGTTCTGCAACGTCACCGCGGGGATCGGCATCCTCGAACAGGCCGCGCCGATGGTGCAGGACTTCTTCGCCGGGGTCGGTCCCGCCGAGGCGGCGGGCTACGTCGGCTTCCTGTCACTGTGCAACATGCTCGGCCGTTTCGTGTGGTCCTCGACCTCCGACCTCCTGGGCCGCAAGCGCACCTATATCGGCTACCTGGGGATCGGCGCCCTGCTGTACGCGTTGATCGCCGTGGCGGGGACCGGTTCGGTGGTGCTCTTCGTGGCGGTGACCGGTGTGATCCTGTCCTTCTACGGCGGGGGGTTCGCGACCGTTCCCGCGTACCTGAAGGACCTGTTCGGGACGTTCAACGTCGGCGCCATCCACGGGCGCCTGCTCACCGCCTGGTCGTGCGCGGGCCTGGCCGGGCCGCTGATCGTGAACGTGGTCGCCGACCAGCAGTTGGCCGCGGGCCGTTCGGGCGCTGACCTGTACACCGTCTCGCTGTACCTCATGGCGGCGGTGATGGTGGTCGGGTTCGCGGCCAACGCCCTGGTGCGTGCGCTGCCCGAGGACTCCGGGGCGTCGTCCGACGAGCCCGCCGACCCCTCCAGGGAGCGTGTGTGAGCGGGGGCGCCCACACGGGCGCGGAGCAGTCGGGGGGACGGCCCCCGTCGGAGCCGGTGGAGGAGAGGGCGATGGATCAGGGGACGGGCGACCGGGTGTCGAAGGCGGCGGCGCTGTTGCTGTGGGTGGTGGTGGTGCTCGCGTTGGCCTACGGGGTGGTGAACACCGCGATCAAGGCGGCCGCCCTGTTCACCGGCTAGCGGGCGGGCGGGGGCTGCCACCGGGGGAGACGCCCGCCGGGGGACGCGGTCGGTCTCAGTCGACCGTGCCCACGAAGGTGACCGGTGGGTAGAGGGGCGTGAAGTCCTGGTCGTGGAACTCGACCGTGTACTGGACCTGGTGGTCCCGCGCGTCGGCCCAGCAGTCCTCGTCCCAGGTGGCGGACTGGCCCGGGCCCAGGCTCTCGGGCGGGTTGACGTTGTCGCCCAGGGCCGGGGAACCGGACTCGCGCAGGGGGTCGCCCACCGAGCACGAGCGGGTCACCAGGCCGGTCGGTACGGCCTCGGAACCCTCGTTGGTGACCTCCACCGTCCACGACAGGTAGGGCAGGTCGGCCTCCTCCCCGGTGGAGGGGTGGACTCCGCCCTCCTCCACGCCGCGGGCGAACCCTCCCACGCCGATGGAGAGGCCGTCGCCGAAGTCGTGGGTCTGGTCGAGGCCGACCACGACCGGGTCGAACCCGGTCTCGGGTCGGTCCTCTTGGTCCTCGACGCCGTCGGGGTGGGACCCCCTGGCGGTGGGCGGGGCCGGGGCGGGCGCGGAGACCGGTTCCCGGGCCCACCATCCGGCGCCGAAGCCGACGGCCAGGGCGACCACGGTGCTGATCACGGTGACGATCCAGCCGGTTCTGGTCATGCGGGGGCGTCCCTTCCCGGGGCGGGCGCGCGGCCCGAGGCTCAGGGTGACCGTACCGCACGCGCTCCCGGGCGCGGTGGCGGTGGCGGTGCGAGGACGGTCGGGGCCGGGTCGGGGCCGGGGCCGGGTCGTGCCCGGTCCGGTGCCCGGCCGGGTGACGCCTGTGGACGTAGGGGGTCGAGACCGTGAGCTGACGCGTCGCGGGCCCGGGCTTCCTAGCGTGGGGGCATGAATTCCACCGACCGCCCCGCCCCGTCCCGCCGGACCGGGCTGGGCCTACCGTTTCCGGCCGTCGTCGCCCTGGCCCTGCTGGCCGCGCCCCGGGTGGTCCTGCACGACCTCGGGGTGCTTCAGGAGGGCACCCTCGTCAACGCCCTCTTCGTGTTCGTGCCGCCGTTGGTGTGGATCGCCGTGGTGGTGTGGCGGAGGGTGCCGAACCCGTTCCTGACCCTGCTGGTGGTGGGGGTGGTGTACGGGGTGTTCCTGATGCTCGGCCACCAGCTGCTGTGGACCACGGCCTGGGACGGTGATCCGCCGACCCTGGGGGGCAACCTCAGTGACCTGCCGCCGGTCGCGCACGCGGTGATCACGCGCGGCTTCGCGGCGGTGAGCAGTGTCGTCACCGGGACCCTGGTCGGGGCGGTCAGCGGTGCGGCCGCCTGGGGCGTGGACCGGTGCGTGGCCAGAGCGGTCCCTACCTCCTGACCCGCGCCGGAGCCGGGCGCGCCGAGGGCCGGTGTCCGCGAGGTGTGGTCGCGCGCGCGGACGCCGGCCCGGTGCGGGGGTGGGGTGCGGTCGGCCGGGTCAGTTGACCGCGACGGAGGAGCCGCCGGTGATGCGGAGCAGTTCGGTGTGGTCGGTGGGGAAGACGGTGTGCGGAGTACCGCCCGCCGCCCACAGGCACGGGTGCTCGGCGAGAGCGGGGTCCACCACGGTCTCCACGGGAGCGGGATGGCCGAGGGGGGCGACGCCGCCGATGGCCTGGCCCGTGGCCTGACGTACCTCTTCGGGGCGTGCGCGCCGGATCGTGCCCTTGCCCAGGCGCTGGGCCAGCAGGTCGACGTCGACCCTGTGCCGACCGCTGGTCATCACCAGCAGGGGCGCCCCGTCGGCCATGAAGACCAGGCTGTTGGCGATGGCGCCGACCTCGCAGTCCAGGGCCTGTGCGGCCTCCGCGGCGGTCCGTGTGGACGCTGGAAGCGCGCGTATCCGTCCCTGGACTCCGCTGGCCTCAAGGGCGTGTGCGACCTCGCGGCTGCGTTCGGGCAGGTCCTGGAGCTGGTCCATGTCGTTCCCCTCGTCGTTCTCGGCCGCAGGCTATCGGAGGGGACCCCGCCCGCGTGTTCGGCGGTTCCGTGCCCGCGTCTCAGTCCGCGATGAGGTGGCCGTCGAACCCGGCCCCCACCAGGTACGCGTAGGCGGAGCGGACCCGCTCGGGGACCTCCTGCGGTACGGAGAACCCCCGTGCCGGGTACTCCATCACCCGTTGCAGGTCGCCCACCATGGTGTCCATGACGAGCCGGTCGTCGCCCACGGTGCCCAGGTAGGAGTCGAACCCGGTCCGGGCCGACGCGCACACCGCCTCCACCTCGGGCCAGATCCGGCGCGCGGTGGCGTACGCGCGGCGCTCCATGTAGGGCTTGCACACGAACATCACCGAGCGGACGGCGATCCCCGAGTCGGCGAGCAGAGCGCGGGAGCGGCTCAGGTTCTCGCCGGTGTTGGTGGCCCGGGTCTCGGTCAGGACCGCCAGGTCGGGTACCCCCAGGCTCAGGACGTGTTCGCGGTAGTGCACGGCCTCGCCCCTGGGGAACCGGGCCAGGGTGGTGGGGCTGTTGGCACCGCTGATCACCATGCGGGGGAAGAACCCGCGCCGGTACAGGTCGGCGGCGGTGGTGGCCACTCCCAGGTCGTGGCTGCCCAGGACCACCGCCACGTCGCACGGTCGCGGTTCCCGGCCCAGCCGCTGGTAGTCCCAGACGATCCGGGCCCGTCGGCGGACCTCCTCGGTCAGTTCCCCGCGCGCGTTCGCTCCCACACCGCTCCCTCCGCCGCCGTCGCGTGTCAGGGGCACCCTACGGCGGCGGAGCGGTGCGGGGGTCAGCAGACGCTGTCGCCGGGCTTGGGCACGCCCAGCCCGAAGAGGGCGCGGGCCCGCAGGCCCACCCAGGTTCCGGCCAGGGCGAAGACGGCCCACAGCCACCCGTGCAGGCTGCCCGAACCGATCCCGGCCAGGTAGGCGCCGATGTTGCACCCGCCCGCGAGTCGGGCGCCGATGCCCATCAGGACACCGCCCACCAGCCCGGCGGCCACCAGCTTCCAGCTCAGTCCGGTGTGCCACTTCCAGGTGCCGGCGGCCCCGGCGGCCACGGCCGCGCCCAGGATGATGCCGATGTTGGTGAGGCTGTTCTTGTCCTGGAGGACGGGCCCCGCGAGCTGCTCGGCCTGGCCGGGCTGGGACCAGAACGCCCAGGTCTCGGGCTGGGCCCCGACCAGCTGGAGGGCCTTGGCTCCCCACAGGTTGAACGCCGAGGTGATGCCCCAGGCGCCGCCGGAGACGACCAGCACGGCGGTGCCCAGGGCGGCCAGGACCAGGGCGCCCGCCACCAGGGGCCAGCTGCCGCGCACGACGCGCGCGACACCCTCGGCGGAGGGCGGTGCTCCCACGGGCGGCGGGACGCGGCGGTTCTGCACGAAGCGGGTGATGACCACCACGGCGACCAGGGCCGCGATGGTGAGGAGCCAGGAGCCGCCCCAGCCGACGTGGTCGGAGAGCAGTACCGGCGGGATCGCGGGCAGGTCGGACACCAGGGGCCAGGCGAGGCTGTACAGCTGGGAGCCGACGATGAACCCGAAGAGTGTGATGAGGATGGCGGACTGTCCGGAGCCGACGGCGAAGAGCGTGCCGGAGGCGCAGGCGCCGCCGAGCTGCATGCCGATGCCGAACAGGAACGCCCCCGCGAACAGGGCGATGCCGATCGGACCCGCCGAGGGGGCGGGCTCGTTGCCGAACAGCCCGGTTCCGGTGCCGATGACCAGCGCGAACAGTGTGGCGGTGGTGCCGAGCAGGACGGCGTGGGCGCGCAGCCCGGTGCCGTTGCCCACCGCGAGGAACTGGCGCCAGGCGGAGGTGAACCCGAACCGGGAGTGGAACAGGGTGAAGCCGAGACCGGTGCCCAGGAGCAGCAGGACGGCGGGCAGAGGGCCGTGTTCGGACCAGACGAAGGCGGCCAGGCCCAGGGCGCCGATCAGGGCGACCCCCAGCGGCCACCAGCGCACCGGTTCGGCGGCGGGAGCGCGCGGCGGCGGAACCGAGAGGGTGGGGTTCCACTTCAGGGCCAGGGCGGGCGAGACCCCGGAGTCGGGATTGTCGGTCGGTTGGGTGGGTGTTGCGGTCACAGGGACGTGTCCAGACGTGACGGGGTGGGGCGACGTGTGGTCGCGGGGTCGTCGGAAGCACACCGGTGCCGCGTCGGGCGCGGAGGAACGGGTCGGTCAGCGCACGCGTGGACGGCACCGGCGGCGACAGAGGCCGTCATCGGTGCTCGTCAGCGACATGGAGATCAGAGCCATGCGCAGAAAACGGGCGGGACCGGACATGGGGAAGATTCTAGGGCATGGCGCGGCGCGTCCCCCGACCCGGGGCCACCCGCAAGGCTGGGGTAGGGACGACCGTCAGAGCCCAGGTGGAGGAACGCCGCAAACTCTCCGCGCTCCCGGTGCGTCGAATGAGTGACCGAGAGAACCTGGATAGGGCCGGGAGCGTGCCCGGCTGTCGAGCGAGGGGCGTGAGTGCGTGTCAGATGAAACAGCGGCCAATCCGCAGGACGCCGACAGCGGTGGGCAGGACGCGGAGACCGCGGCGGCTCATCTGCGTGAACTACCGCAGGACTTCCAGGAGGCGGTCGACGAGGCCAAGCGACTGCTCAGCCATGCCCCCACCATCGCGGGGTGGGACGCCTTCGGTGAGGAGCACGAGACCCACATGCGAGAGGTCCAGTCGCACGCCGCCACTCTCGCCTCCAACATTCGCGGTGCCTCGGGTCGGATCAGCGGCACCGACCAGTCCGCGGAGGAGGAGTTCACGGGTGAACGGGCACAGGCCCCCATCGTCGAGGGAATCCAACACCTCAAGCGCAACATTCGGGTGGGCTGGTAGGTGGTCGGGTCGACAAGAGGGGAGCAGCCGACGTGTCCCAGCTGAGGTACACCGAATGCGAGATCGACAAGGACAAACTCATCCTGGCTCGGGACGGGTTCGAGTCGCTCCACGCTAAAATCACCGGAAGGGGCGACGGGTACAATTCGATCACTCGCCCGACCGGCGACGAGTTCAGTGATCTTCTCGGCGACGGAATCAAGCGGCTCGCGACCGGCAACCAGCAGTCCTGGGGCGATTCCCTTCTGGCCTGTTTGCATGCCTATGGTGTGCTCGACAGAGCGGCCAAGGCCACCGGCCTGTACAACCAGAAGATCGACGACCTCAAGGCGCGGTTCGCCGAGGCGAGGAATCACGTTCCTTCTGAAGATCTGGACAGTTACGTCGGGGTCGACAGGCTGGCACTCATCAACATCGAGGCCCGTCGCGCGTGGTACTGGTTGGTCGAGCAGTGCGAGGAGATCGAGGACATTCTCCAGGACGGGCCCACCGCATACCGCATCCGCCAGTTGGCCGAGGCGGGACACTTCGGCGACAACGAGCAGATCGGATACCAGTCCACGGGGGAAGCCGACTTCATGCTGGTTTCAGCCATCAACCCCCGACTTCTCGCAAAATGGATACGTAGTACTCCCACCTCGGAACACGACTTGGGAAAACTCGGCGAGGATCACGGCCTGGCGCTACTCCAGAGCCTCGAACGCCGCGCCCAGTATGCTGAGAAGAACGGACTAGAGCTCAGCGAGTCTGAAATCCAATTTTACGAAGACCTGTATTCCGAGTTGGGTGCAAATGGCGATTATGACGGTTTCCTGGGTTTCCTCTCGTGGTATGAGGATAGGGGTGACGGATTCGACGGCAACAAGCGCCAGGAGATCATGCGCACTCTTGCGAACGGAGTTCTGGTGTTATCCAATGAGCAGGTGGGCGGAGCCATGGGCCGGCTTCCGGAAGACATCCGAGAAGCAGCGCTAGGGCAAACCGATAACCTGGATGGTTTGGCCTCTTTGTTGATGCACTCGTCACCCGAGATTAGGGGCGGGACAGAGTTCTCGACTAGCCTGCTGCGCACCAGTTCAGATATTAGCCCTCTGGATCTAGAACCCTTATTTTCCAGGCCTCAACGCCATGAGGCCCTCCAGTCGCTCGTCAGTGTGGCCACGCGCAATCCTGAAGCCAGCAACATCATCCTTACTGGTGAGGATTTCAGCGGGAACAAATACCCGGTGCACGCGGCGCACAAACACTTAACCTCGGAGCGAATGCTGGTAAACCTGTACTCCGTCCCGTGGCCTGATGAGGGCGAGGCGGTGCGGGGGCTCGTTGGCTGGATTACATTTGAGGGTGACATGGCGCGTGACATCCCGGCGGGAGCCCAGAACAACGCCATGGTCGAGTTTATGAAGATCATGGATAATAAAGCCGTCGTCGAGGCTCTGAGTTCGACGAAATCCAGTATCGAGTATGAACAAGGTGGCCATAAAGGCGAATGGAGGGGTGTCTCTGCGACGCAGTTGAATCCGGAACTGGCCGCAGGCCTAGCAGACCTTGTTTTTGCATATCCAGAAGCGTTCGGAAATGGCACTTGGCTCGATCCTCACAATCCTGTCGAGACTGGGATGCGCCATAATGTGCCTAGATTGTCTGCGGAATCACGACTCGCCCTCACACAGTTGGCAGTGAGTGATCCGAACACGGCCGCGCGTCTCTATGGGGGGGTTCGGGCCATGTCCACTCAGGCGATGTCCTTGTACGCAGTGGACGCCACCGCTGCCGAAATTGGCGGTAGGACGGGTGTTCTTACTGGTCTGGTCGAGCAGGCACTGCTCAATGAGGCCGACAGGCGGCAGGAGAACGACGAAGAAGCCGTTGCCAGGAGCAACCAGGCGAGAACCCGAGCAGCGGATTTGGGTGCAGCTCTCCTGGTGGACCTTAAGGTGCCCAACGTCGTTGCGGTTGGTCTCAAACAGTTCGTTGAAGATGCCTGGTCAGTTGAAGGAGGTGGGAGCGCCTCCCCTCATGTGCCGGTCGGTAATGATGGGGTCGAGAAAGAATATATGACTAGCGTAGCCATTCAGGCGCTGGTCGCGCAGGACCCAAGCTTGATGGACCAGATCGAGAGTAAGTACCCGGGAGTAGTTAAGGGATCTGGTTCTGGCCGGAGAATACCGTTCTCCCCGCAGGATTGGGATCACCCTGACGGTGGGAACATCATTGACAGTATTTTGGCCGAGGTTGGCCAAGAGCCGTGGCCCGGTTCCGAGGGTGAGACGGCAAAGGATGCTGTCAACGACTATATTGGAACCTTCAACACCAAGCGGGGCCAGTGGAGCAGTTGGGGGAATAACTGATTTGGGAACTGTTTGGTTAGGGTTGGGGGATTCGGGGTGTGCCCTAGTTATTTTGCACTGCGGGAGCGTGATCCGGTACCGCCCTTGTTAGCGGATGCGTTCTCGCCCCGCCCTCATGACCAACGGCAACCTCATCAACGCCGAACAGGCCGTCGGTGAAGCCCCCAGCTCGGGTCCGGTCGTACACCAAGCCCGGGGTCTCCTGTCTCCTCACCGGTGAACGCTCGTGTATTACGGGCCAAGGTGTCGAATGCCGCAACGTGCATCTGATCGACCGAATCGAGGCCAAATACCCTGGTGGGGTGGTCGAGGGGTCGGGGTCTGATCGGTACATTCCCGAGATCACGTCGGACTGGAAGCATCGAAATCCGGAGAATATCGTCACGAGCGTCCTGGCTGAGATGGGTGACCAGCCGTGGCCCGGTTCCGATCACCTGTTGGCCCGGGACGCCGTTGATCAATACATCGAGAACTTCTCCGGGGGACGAGAAGTCTGGCAGGCCAGGAGTGACGACTGACGGTGGTTCGCACCGGCGCTGTGTGTGCCCCCCGGACCCGGGGCCACCCGCAGGGGCGCGCCCGCCTACGTGCGGGGGAGGGGGCGCCGTCACGATCGTTCCGGCGGCTGGTTGGATGGGCCTGTGGAGGACGGCGTTCCACGGCGCCCCCGCCGCCTTCCCTGGGGAAGGCCGCCGCGTGGTCGCCCGTCAGGTCCTCCGCGAACGGAACCCGGTTCGGGCTCCGGCGTGCCCCAGGCGCCGGCCCCCGGCCGGGTGTGATCCCCCCACGCGCACGAAGGAGTCACGTGTACGAGTACCGGAACGACCTCGCGACCACCTACCAGATCCTCGTCGACCAGGGGCAGGCCCCGACCGAGGTGATCAAGCTGACCGTGGAGGCGTCCAGTCTGACGGAGGACCTGGAGGCGGCCGCGCAGGCGTTCTTCGCCTCCCTGGCGGAGAACCACGACATCGAGGTCACCCAGTCGGTGCGTGCCACCGGATTCCGCACCGGTCCGGTGTTCCCGGTCGACTAGGTCGACGCGCGGGCCCCCGGGCCGCGGCCGTCCGCGGGCCGCGGTCCGGGGACGGACCCTGCGCCCGTGGAGCCGCTACCGTTCGTCCCCGGAGCCCCTGCGTCCTGGCTCGTCGAGTCCCCGGGGCGCGCCCCGCGGCACTCCCCACCGAACCGCGCCCCTCCGAGTCCGGGGTTCCGTGGGTCATGGCGTGACGCCTCCCGGGTGACGGCGCGGCGCCGGGACCCGTGGGACGGGAGGGGCACGGCCGTTCCGGATTCCCCTTGGAGAGTGTGTGAACGAGCAGCGCGCCGAGCATTTTCGTCGTGTCCGTACCGCCGCCTCACAGATGATGTGGGCACAGGACGACATCTATCCCTGGCTGGGTGAGGAGTGGCCCCCGCACCTGCGTCGGGCGTGGTCGGAGCTGGAGAGGGAGCTGGAGCGTCTGGCGGAGGAGGACGTCGCGGCGCTGGAGGGTTTCGACCCCGCCCATCACCTGTTGTCGCGGCGGGGGCCTCAGGGGCAGCCGATCACGTTGAGGGACGCGGCCGAGGACTGGCACCAGCGCATCACCCGGGGGCCGAAGATCGCGCCGGTGATCGGTCCGTCGGGGTATCCGAGTCTGGCCCCGGGGAGCGCGGTGATCCTCACGACCGGTTGGCACATGATGTTCGGGTTCATGTTCAGGGGGGAGTTCGACTCCCGTCTGGCTCCGGGGCGTCCGGCGGTGACCTTCGGCCCCCAGAGCCGGGAACTGGCGGAGGCCTACCGCGACCTGGCCGCCCAGTTGCGCGCTCCCCTGGGGGACGGGGCTCCGGGTCGCGCGGTGGCGGAGCCGGTGGCCGCCGACACGCCCACACGGGAGCGGGCGGTGTCCGAGGCCGACTACCGGAGGTTGTGTGAGCTGGCCGGGGCCGCGGCCGAGGCGGTGCCCTCGCGGGAGGAGATCATCGCCGATCGGGAGATGAGCGTCTCGGTGACGGTGGCGGACGTGGCCCGGAGGGTGTCGCGGATTCTGGAGGGCAGCCCGGAACCCGCGTGGGTGGAGCCCACGGAGGGGGTGGAACCCTCCGTTGATCAAGTGCGTGATGCCGCCATGGTCGTGTCCTTGGAGGAGCAGGGCCGGAGGCTCCGGGATCGGTTCGGGCGACAGGAGGCCCCTCAGAAACCGGATGAATGGGATGCGCTGGAGGACTACCAGTCCTCGTCCTGGCCGATCCAGAGGCCTCGGAGGCTGGTGTTGTCGCCCGCGTACGCCCTGGTGATCGCGGAGGTCCTGGACGAGTTCGCGGCCCGCTTCACCCCCGGACAGAGCGTGGGGCGGATGCGGTTCGACGCGTTTCCCCTGTGCGTGTTCCTGCGCCGCCTCGAAGCCCGGTGGAGTGTGCTGTGAGCGTGCGGCGCCCCGGAGGGCCGGGGTGTGCGGTCGGCGCTCCCGCTCCCGGTACCTCCGCGCGCGGCGCGTCGGCCATCGGGCGGCTCAGTCTGCCGTGAGCAGGGTGATGGTCCCGTTGTCGGTCCGTGCGGTGACCGTGCTGTCGCTGGAGTCGTCCGAGGGGAGGTCGTTGTCGATCACGCCGTTGTCGACGGTCTCGAACACCGCGTAGGGGCCGCCGGGCAGCGTGACCGTCGCGTCGCCGTTGTTGGTACTGACCTCCACCTCGGTGGGCGGTGCGGTGAAGACCGCTTCGATGCTGCCGTTGTCGGTGGCGGCGCTCAGGGTGTCCGAGCCGATCCCGGTGAGGTTCATGTCGCCGTTGTCGGAGGTCAGGGTGAGGGGGCCGGTCGTGTCGGCGACGTCGAGCGTGCCGTTGGCCGAGGTGAGCTCGACCGGTGCGGTGAAGCCGGACACGGAGACGGGCCCGTTGTCGGTCTCCACGGCCAGGGCGGTGTCGGCGGGGACGAAGACCTGGTAGCGGACCCGGCAGTCGGAGACGGCGCCGCACGTCATCTCCAGGGAGAGGGTGTCGCCGGTCAGCTCCCAGTCCCCGCCCGCGTTGCCCGAGTCCCTGCGCACCACCCGGACCTGTTCGGTGTCGTCGGGGACGATCTCCACCGAGGAGTTGTCGACCTCGACGATGAGGAGCGTGGGCACGTCGTCGTAGGTCTTCTCCTCCGGATCGCCGAGTTCGGGCTGGCCGAGACCGGTGATCTCACCGCACCCGGTGATCAGGCCGAGGGAGAGCAGGGCGCCTCCGGCGGCGAGCGCGGCGCGGGTGGTCGGCGGGTTCATGGGGTCTCCTCGTGCTGGGGGCGGGCCGCGAATCCGGCCAGGGCGGTGGTCGGCGCTTCCTCGATGGTGCGGGCGTCGACGGCCTCGGGGTCGGCCAGGTGCTCCATGGACAGGCCGTTGGTGTGGCAGTGCGGGGCGAGGGCGACGGTCTCGGGTGCGGCGGTGAACCGGACCCCGTGCCGTGCGGGGAGGTCGGTGACCAGGGCGGCGACCGAGGCGGACTCCTGTTCGGAACGCTCGCTCAGGACGGCGGCGAAGAGGTCCTGTTTGCCGCCGAAGTCGGAGTGGACGGCGCCCTTGGTGAACCCGGCCGCGCGCGCCACGTCGTCCACGCGGCTGTGGGCGTGGCCCCGCTCGGAGAACACGCCCGCGGCGGCGGTGAGCAGGCGGCCGCGCACCTGCGCGCGGGGTACGCGGGAGGCGGGTCGGCGCGGTGTGTCCACCGGGCGAACCTAGCATGGCCGCGGGTGTCGGATACCCGTGGGTATCGAACTGTGCGCCGGGGCCGCGGGTCGGTGCACGGGGGGCGGGGTCCACAGCGCCGTGGACCCCGCCCGTTCGGACGGCGAGGGCGCTACTCGGTGTCGTAGACGCGGACGTAGTCCACGACCATCTCCTGGGGGAAGGAGGTGGTCTCGTCCGGGTAGCCGGGCCACTGGCCGCCCACGGCGACGTTCAGGATGAGGAAGAACTCCTGGTCGAACACCCAGTCGCCGCTGACGTCGTCGGGGGTGACGGTCTGGAAGGGCACGCCGTCCACGGACCAGGTGATGGAGCCGGGGGCCCAGTCTACCGCGTACACGTGGAAGTCGTCGGGGAAGGCGCCGCCGTCCGGGTGGTCGTAGGAGCCGCCCACGCCGTCGCCGCCCGAGTAGCCGGGGCCGTGCACGGTGCCGTGGACGGTCCCGGGTTCGCTGCCGATGTGCTCCATGACGTCGATCTCGCCGGAGTCGGGCCAGGGGGTGTCCGGGAAGTCGGCCCCGAGCATCCAGAAGGCGGGCCACACGCCCTGTCCGGTCGGCACCTTGATCCGGGCCTCCACCCGGCCGTGGGCGTGCTCGACCTTGTTCTGGGTGGTCATGCGGGCGGAGGTGAAGCCGCCGTCGGCCTCCTGGCGGGCGGTGATGACGAGGTTGCCCTCGCCGTCCAGGGCGGAGTTGTCCCGGCTGGTGGTGTAGTTCTGGAGTTCCTCGTTGCCCCAGCCGTGGTCGCCGGTCTCGTGGTTCCAGTAGGCGGGGTCGGGGGCCTGGCCCGCCGCGCCGTCGAACTCGTCGGACCACACCAGCGCGGCCTGTGCGGTGTCGGTGGAGGTCAGTTCGCTGTGGTCGGTCACGTTGTTCTCTGTCCAGGTCAGGGCGGTGGCGAGGAGGGCGGTGGCCGCTCCCAGCCCCACGGTGGTGGTCACGGTGCGGCGCACGGCGGCGGCGCTCGTGGTCGGTCGTCGGCTCATGGGTGCTCCCGGGGTCGGGGGGCGGAGCCGGGTCCGTCGGCACGCGCGGGCTAGCGGGTCTCGCGCGGGTCCGAGGGGGTCGGCACGCCCCGCTGGAGGGTGTGAGGTGACTGTACGGTCGCGCTCCGGGGTGTCACAAGGGGGTTTCGGAGAGTATTTGGGAACGCTCCCATGTGCTCTCGCGGTCCCCGTTCGACGTGTTTCCTCGCGGTCCCTATGCGGTTCGGCAGACGACCGGCGCGTGACCGGCCTCCTACGTTGGCCACTCCGAACCACCGACCGGAAGGCCCAGCGATGCCGAGTTCCGTGCCGATCCCCGACCCCCGCGCCTCCGACCCCCCGCAGGGTCCGGCCCCCGGAAGAACCGGGAGAAGGCGCCTGACCGCCGTCGCCTGCGCCGTGGCGGCCCTCGGACTGCTCACCGCGTCCGTCACCGCCCTCACGGGGCGGGCCGAGGCGGACCCCGGCGCCGACGCCGGGGGCCCGCCCATGACGGGGCCCGAGTGGCGAGAGTGCACCGTGGATGACCTCCTCCCGCCGCCTCCGGAGGGTGTGGAGGCGCCCCCCTTGGAGATCCCGCAGGACCTGTGGTGCGCCGGGATCGAGGTTCCGGTGGACCACGGCGACCCGGCCGGGCGCTCCACGTCCCTCCAGGTGGGCACCCTGCCCCACACCGGTGACGGCGCCAGCCGGGGCACGGTCCTGTACGTGGCCGGAGGGCCCGGAGCCGGGGGAGTCCAGGACCTGGCCTTCGAACGGGAGACCCTCACCGACCTGAGGGCGGACTTCGACGTGGTCGCGTGGAACCCGCGCGGCACCGTCGGCGCCACCGCCGGGCTCCTCCCGCACGAGGTCTGCGGCGACCTGGGTCCCGTCTACCGGGACGTCGGCTCGGAGGAGGAGTTCGACGAGAGGATGGACGAGTACCGCGCCGTCATGGACCAGTGCCGCGACCGCGACCCGGTGATGTTCGCCAGCATGGACACCTCCCAGCACGTCGGGGACATGGAGGCCCTGCGGGTGGCCCTGGGCGAGGAGCGGCTCAGCCTCTACGCGCAGTCCTACGGAGGGGTGCGGGCCACCGCCTACGCCGAGCGGTACCCCGAGCGTCTCCGGGCCGTCTTCATGGACAGCACCGTGGACCACGTGAGCGACCCGGCGGTCATCGAGGAACGGCTTCTGCTGGGCCAGGAGGAGCTGTTCGCCGGGTTCGGGCGCTGGTGCGCCGACGACCCGGGGTGCGCCCTGCACGGAGAGGACGTCCAGGAGCGCTGGAGCACCCTCCTTGACACGGCGGCCGAGGAGCCGCTGCACGCGGGGCGGGCCCGGTTCGGGCGAGCGGAGCTGTCCCTGGCCGGAGCCGCGCTGCTGCGTTCCGAAGCGGTGTGGCCGCGCTTGGCCGAGACGGTCGCCCGGACCCTGGAGCGTGGGGACGCCACCCCCTTCCTTGAGGTCCTGGGAGGGCCGATGTTCGAGCCGAACACGGTCGTCGCCGACATCTGTGGTGACTGGGCGCCCTTCGACGACTTCGCCGGGTACCGGGAGGCCACCGACCGCGCCGTCGCGGTCTCGGAGAACTTCGGCCACGGCCGGAGCCTGCACCACCTGCCGTGCGCGGCCTGGCCGGAGGAGGGGGTCAACCCGCCCGGGCCCATCGACGCGGACGGTGTGCCGCCGTTCCTGGTCGCCGCCTCGGAGCTGGAGTACCCCTACACGGCCCCGGTGGCCGACCACGTGCCGGGATCGGTGGTGGTGACCGTGGAGGGCCGGGGCCACGGCCTGTACTTCTTCGAGACCAACACGTGCGTGGTCGGGCACGCGAACCGGTACTTCGTCGACGGGGCGCTGCCCGCGCCCGGGACGCGGTGCGCCCTCGACTAGGGCTCCGCGCCGCCCGGGCGAGCACCCCCGGCGCACCGGGGTCAGAGGGTCGCCAACAGCTCGGTGAAGGCGGCCGCGAACTGGGTGGGTCGCTCGACCGGGCCCAGGTGGCCGCCGGGGAGTTCGGTCAGGGGAAGGCCGAGCCCCGCCGCCAGGGCGGACACCGCTCGATGGGGGAGTTGACCCCGGGAGTCGACACCGGCCACCGGAACGAGCTGATCCCCGTGCGCACGGAGCACCGCCGGATCGGGTTCGTGGGAGGCGAACGGCACCAGGATGTGCTCCAGCATGAGTCGGTGGAGGCCCTCGGTCCTCGCGAAGAGCTCCAGGAGCGCGGGGGAGGGGGGTTCGGGAGCGGTGTCGGCGTAGCCCTCGATCCAGGTGCCGGTGTGGCGGATCTCGGGGGGTGCGGTGTCGTTGGGGACCGGGGCGGTCATGGCGGCGTTCATGAGCTCATCGGCCTTGGCGCGGTCCCCGGCGAGGGCGGCGTCACGGACCGCTTCGAGGGCGGCGCGGTGGGCCGGGGCGTTCGGGAGCAGGCGCACCAGCGGAGGCTCGTGGACGACGGCCCGGCGGACGCGGTCGGGACGGCGGGCCAGGAGTTCGAGGGCCGTGACCGCCCCGGAACTGAAGCCGAACACGATCGGAGGCGTGTCGAAGAGGTGGTCGATCAGGCCGATCGCGTCCTGCGCGTGGGCGGTGGGGGACTGGTCGCCCCTGGTCCCGCCCCGCTGCGCGGAGGCGGCGCGGGTGGTCATGGTGACGACGTCGTGGTGGTCGGCCAGGCGGAGGGCGAACCGCTCCAGGACGCCGCCGTGTCCGGCTCCTCCGGGGACGAGGAGCAGGCCGGGGCCGGTGCCGATGCGGTCGTAGCCGACGGTGGAGTCGTCGAGGGTGAGCGTGTGGATGGGGGGCTCCTCTTCGGTTTCAGGACTTCGACCAGTCGGTCAGAACGTGGTGGAGAGCGTCGATCGAGCGTCGCCACGACGCGTCCAGGTCGCGGTCGGCGGAGCGCCGGGTGGGCGCTAGCTAGCGTGCGCCCATGCGCAGCACCGAACACATCGGCATCATCGGAGCGGGGATCGTCGGACTGGCCCTGG